>NZ_PGDQ01000020.1 GCF_003073135.1 Euzebya rosea | reverse complement strand
GCAGCGACAGCGGTGTGGAGCGCGCCCAGCCGGGGCACGCGGCAGGGGGGGTGGGTGCTCGACCGGGTGCCGTGGGTCGCACCTCGCAGCGACAGCGGTGTGGAGCGCGCCCAGCCGGGGCACGCGGCAGGGGGGGGCTCGACCGGGTTCCGTTGGTCGCACCTCGCAGCGACAACAGGGTGGGTCGGGCCTGTCGTGATCCGGGCGCTGACTGCTGGACGGCGATCTCTGTGGTCGCGTTGTGACGGACGGGTTCAGTCGCTTGCGATGGGGCCCGCCTCGTCAGGCGGCGAGGGGTGGGTCGCGGCTGATCTCCACGCCAGTGTCGGTGGTCCAGATGCGTTGTCCGGGTGGGCCGTGGAGCTGGTGGTTGCGTCTGGTCTTGTCCCGATGATGGGTCGCGCAGAGCCAGGCGAGGTCTGACAGCTTGGTGGTTCGGGTGATGGCCCATCCGGTGACGTGGTCGATCTCAAGGAGGTGGTCGGCGGTGCAGCCGGGTACCTCGCATTGGTAGCCGCGTGCGTGGAGTGCGGTGCGTTGTTTGGCGGTGACCTGTCGGCCGAGGTGGGCGACGGTGACGTCGGTGGCGTTGGTGATGACGTAGGCGATGTGGGCATCGAGCATCTGCTCGCGGACTGCGGAGAGTGCGACGGGGCCGATGCCGGCGATCTCGCAGATCTCGCCGTCGACGAGCTCGCCGCGGACGAGGGCGGAGCCGTCGACGCGGATGATCACCTTGGTCTGCCTGCCGGAGGGTCGATGTCGCTGTGGCGGATGGCCGAGCGGTCCGGCGTCGGGATCGCTCGTGGTCGGGGCCGAGCCGTCATGACTGTCCGAGTCGTCGCTGTCCGGTCTCGTTGTGCCGGCGGGGTCGCCGTTCGGGTTCGTGCTGCCGGGGGTTCGTGTGTCGGTGTCACCGTCGTCGGTGGTCCCGACGAGCGTCGACTGGATCGGCGCGTTCGTGGCGGCCGTTCGGCTGTCGCCAGTCGGGCCGCCCTCCGACGAATCAGACGGCGGGGCCATGGTGGTCGAGCCGGTGGTGGGGTGGTCGAGCAGGTTGAGGAGGGCGTCGAAGCGGTAGCAGGCATCGTCCTCCCGCCGGCCGGCGGCGTGGGCGGCACGAAACACCGCATCGTGCTCACCCCGCAACGCCGCCTCGATCCGGGCACCCAGGTCACCGGGGGCCTGCAGGAACGCCTTCCACTCGCCATCGGTCTCCGTCCACGACCGAAACGCCCGCCGCGCCAGATGCCGACGTCGGGTCGCCTCCCGATCCGGATCAGCAGCGGTACGGATGTCACGCGCCCTCTTCCGCAGCTCCGGCAACGACTGCGAGGCGGCGTCCACGATCAGCTCACCCGCACGATCGGGTGCATCAGCGACGGTTTCGGACACCACCACCGCCTGATCGGTCGACAGGGTCCCGTCGGTCACGGCCCGGTCCACCTCCGGCTGGTCGACCAGCTGTGCGGAGGTGCGCAGCATCTTCCTGGCCGCCGCGGGGGTGGTGCCGGTGGCGGTGGCGATCAACGTCACCGCATCCCTCACCCCAGCCGCCTCGTGGGCGTCGGCCTCGGTGGTCCGGCGGGCAGCCCGGGTGAGCATCCCGTCAACGATCCGGCCGGCACGACCCAGGTCGGCAACAAGCCCGGCGACGTCACGGGCGGGGATGGCATCGGGGTCGAACCGGGAGGCAAGGACATGCAGGTGGGTGACCAGCTCGGTCACCTCACCCGCCTCCACCACCCCTGACCCCATACCCCGAACCCCACCTCTCACCATGTCTCGATCGTGTGTTCGAGTATACCGCCTCGACGGTCTCGGAACTGGTGTTTCCCCAGCTCAACCGCATTTCTGACGGTTCGTCAGTGGTGATCGTCTCCGCTTCGTGGCTGCTGATGGACACTGTCATCCACGGCGGTCTGGAGTGGGCAACAACCCGACACGCGCGACGGTCGATTCCGACCCGGCGACCTGTGGACAGTCCCTCGAGGCATGACGACCGGCAGTCCGCCCGGAACCGACCGTGGTGCCGTCCAGCTGTCGCTGCAAGGTGCGACCGACACCTGTGGCGTGTCCGGCCAGGTTGCTCGGCACCCGGTCCAGAGCGCCTGTGACCATTCCCGGGATCGTGCTTGGGTGCCTCGACGGGCACGCCCGTTGCCACTGGCGAGGCACAGGGCCCCCCAACTCGACCAGCCGGGCCGTTCAACCCGGCCACAGGTCGGGGGAGCGCTGGTCGACGAGTGCGCCGAGGGCATCGGCGACGGACGCCAACGCCGCAGGTGGGCGTTGCTCACCCGACCGCAAGCGCAACGCGACGGTCCCTCCAGCCGCCTCGCGGGGACCGATCACCGCGGTCCACGGCACCCGGTCCAGCCTGGCCTGGCGGATCCGTGCACCGAGGGTCGCGTCGCGCCCGTCGACGTCCACCCGCAGCCCTCGACGGAAGAACGCGTCCCGGACCGCGGCAAGGTGGCCCTCGGGCAGCGGTTGGATCGGCAGCACTCGGACCTGCACCGGGGCCAGCCACGGCGGAAGCGCGCCGTCGTGCACCTCCAGCAGGTGGGCGACCATGCGCTCCATGGTCGAGGCGATGCTCCGGTGGATCATCACGGGTCGGACGCGTTCGGGGCCGCGCCGGGCCACGAGGTCGAACCGCTCCGGGAGGTGGAAGTCGACCTGGATGGTGGAAAGGGTCTCATCGCGTCCCCGGGGGTCGGTGACCTGCAGGTCGATCTTCGGCCCGTAGAACGCCGCCTCGCCCGGCGCCTCGACGACGTCCACGTCGTGGGCTCGCAGGACGCTTCGCAGGGCGTCCTCGCTGCGAGCCCAGAGCTCGTCGTCGTCCACGAACTTCGGTCCGTCGTCGCGCAGCGACAACCGGAACCGTGGCCGCGGTATGCGGAGGGTGTCATAGGCGTCGCCCACCATGGCCAGCATGTCGCTGATCTCGTCGTGGATCTGTTCGGGGGTGCAGAAGACGTGGCCGTCGGACAGGGTCATCTGCCGGGTGCGGGACAGCCCTCCCACCACGCCCGAGCGCTCGTACCGGAACATCGGGGCGAGCTCGGCGAGGCGGTAGGGCAGCTCGTCAAGGGCCGGCCGCTCGGCCTGGAACACCAGCACGTGATGGGGACAGGTCATCGGGCGCAGGACGACCTGCTCCTCGCCGACCCCCATCGGTGGGTACATGTCGTCGCGGTAGTGCGCCCAGTGGCCGGAGCGCTCGTACAGCTCGCGCTTGCCGAGGACCGGGGTGTGGACGTGCCGATAGCCATGGCGCCGCTCCAGCTCGATCACGAACGCCTCGAGCGCTGACCGGATCGCGGCGCCGGCGGGAAGCCACAGCGGCAGCCCCGCGCCGACGGACTCCTCGGTGGCGAACACGCCGAGCTGGCGGCCGATGCGGCGATGGTCGGGCAGCTCGGCCGCACCCCCGGGTGCGGAACGGCTGACGGGGGCGGGTGGGCTGGCAGGGTGTGCGCTCACGGTGGCGTCCTCTGTGTGGGCCCGGTCCCACCCGGGAGAGGATCGCCAGAACGACGACACCCCGGGCAGTGACCCGGGGTGTGGTGTGTCGGTTGGTGGCCTACACGTGCACGCCGGATCGCTCCGGCGTCGTCGTCGGTACGTGCACGAGGTGGGCCACGAGCACAACGCTACGCCCAGCCCACGGTGACGGCAACCGGGGTTTCGCAGGTCGTCACGGTCCCGACTGCCGACGCCCGCCAGCCCCCATAGGCTCAGCGCCGTGCTGCGCCTCCTCGCCTCCGCCGTCGTCCTCCTGCTGCTGACCGGCTGCACCGCGGACCAGGACTCGGACGTGACCGTCGATCCCACGGTGGACGCATCGTCCCGGACTCCGGCGAGCACAGCAGCGACCGCGAACCCCGACCCGCCAGGGACCGAACCGACCGCGTCCGAGTCAACGCCGTCCGACCCCACCCCGTCCGACCCCGTCGGCACGGACCCCACCCCGTCCGACCCCGCCAGCCCGGACCCAACGCCGGCAGGCACCGACGAGGACATGGCGGGCGCCGACCCGGCCAGCGTCGACCTGGCCCTCGTCGAGATCGCACGGCTGTCGGCACCCATCGCCATGGCCATCCGGCCCGGCGACGACACGTTGTGGGTCGCCGAACGGGCCGGGCGGGTCGTGCCCCTCCAGCCAGACGGCACCGTCGGGGACGCGATCATCGACATCTCCTCCGACACCACCACCGGCTCGGAACGCGGACTCCTCGGCCTTGCCTGGTCCGCCGACGGCGACACCCTCTACCTGTCCTACACCGACACCGACGGCGCCAACGTGCTGGCCGCTGCCCCCGTCGTCGACGGCGTCCTGCGCGCCGACGAACGGCGGACCATCCTGACCGTCCCCCAGCCCGCGTCCAACCACAACGGCGGCGACCTCCAGCTCGGACCGGACGGCAACCTCTGGTGGGCGCTCGGCGACGGCGGGGCGGCCGATGACCGGTTCGGCAACGGCCAGCGTCCCAACACGCTGCTGGGCGCGATGCTGCGGATCGACCCCGACGGGGGCGATCCCTACGGCATCCCCGCCGACAACCCGTGGGCCGACGGTGGCGAGGGTGCCCCGGAGGTGTGGGCCTACGGTCTGCGCAACCCGTGGCGGTTCGCCTTCGACGTCCCGACCGGCACGCTGTGGATCGCCGACGTGGGGCAGAACAGCGTCGAGGAGGTCGACCGTGTCCCCATCGGCCAGGCCGGCCTGAACTACGGATGGCCCCACCGTGAGGGCGACCAGCCCTTCGACGGTGGACAGGCGGACGGTCCGACGGTCGAACCGATCCACACCTACACCCACGGCCGTGGCTGCTCGATCACCGGCGGCCGGGTGTATCGCGGCCCCGACGCCCCGGCGTTGCAGGGCGCCTACCTCTACGCCGACTTCTGCGACGGTCGCATCTTCGCGCTGGCCGTCGACCGCAACGGCACGGTCGTCGACGACGTCGACACCGGCCTGTCGGTCCAGTCCCCCGTCGCGTTCGGCGAGGGCGCCGACGGTGCCCTGTACGTTCTCTCCCTTGACGGTCCAGTCCACGAGGTGACCCCACGATGAGCCCTGCCCACTCGATGTCCTCGCGCACCACCCTCGGTATCGCGCTGCTGGCCCTGACGCTGCTCCTGCCGCTGGTCGGCAGCCGCGCGGACGCCCAGGAGGACGGCCGGATCGGCGACGATCCCGACCCGGTCATCGGCGCCGTCCAGCTCAGCATGGCCGCCCATGACGACGGCATGGCCTCCCACGCCGTCATCGGTCGCGACGACGTCTTCGTCGACAACCTCGCCGCCACGGCGCTCGTCGGCCGGTTCGGCACGTTGCTGCTGACCACCGGCGGTGCGGACGCGCAGCCCCGGCAGGAGATGCTCGACGAGCTCGGCCGGGCACTCGGCCCCGGCCGGTGCGAGGTCGGCGGGCCCGCGCAGGTCTACCTGGCGGGTGGCGACGCCGCCGTCAGCGCAGCGGTCGAGCAGGCCGTGGTCGAGCTCGGGTACTGCGTGCGCCGTCTCGACGGGGCGACCCGCATCGACACCGCGGTCGCGGTCGCCGATGCCGTCGCCGATGTCTCCGACACCGTGGTCCTCGTGCGCGACGACGACTGGGCGGACTCCGCGGCGATCGGGTCGTGGAGCGCGCTGACGAACAGCCGCACCCTGGTCACGCCTACCGACGCCCTGGACGACCGGACCGCCGAGGCGCTGCGCCGCTATGCCCCGGCGGAGATCCTCCTGCTCGGAGGCGAGGCGGCGCTCTCCGTCGCCGTCGAGCAGGCGGCGGCCGAGATCGCCCCGGTGCGGCGGATCGCCGGTCCGGCCCGGGACGCGACCGCCGTGGCGATCGCCGAGGAGGTGTGGGGCGACGACGCGGGTGACGGGGTCGCGGTCGGCAACGGGTACGCCGGCACGAGCTGGGCCTACCTCTTCGCCGCCGCCCCGCTGGCGAGCCAGGGGGCACGGCCGATCCTGTACGCCGACGACACCGGCCCGACGGCGGCGTCGGCGTCGTGGATCCAGGGTGCACGCGCCACGGTCCTGGCCATCGGGCCAGCGGTGCCACCCGACACACCGCCGGGACCCGCCCCGGAACCGCTGCCCGGACCGGACCTGGCCGCCGCCGACGTCGCGCTGGAGACCGTGGGATCCTTCGCCGCCCCGCTGAGCCTGCGGCCCCGTCCCGACACCGGGGAGCTCTGGGTGGGCGAGCGCGCGGGGGTCATCCGGACCGTCGGGACCGCCCAACCACGGACCGTCCTCGACATCCGCAGCACCGTCGGGACCGGCGGCGAGGGCGGCCTGCTCGGGTTCGACTTCTCCGCCGACGGCCAGACGCTGTACGTCTCCTCCACCAACCGCGCCGGTGACTCGGTGATCGACGCCTTCGCCATCACCGGCGATTCCGTCGACGAGGCCAGCCGGCGCGAGCTGATCCGTGTCGACCAGCCCGCGTCGAACCACAACGGTGGTGACCTTCACCTCGGTCCCGACGGCTACTTGTGGTGGTCCCTCGGTGACGGCGGCGGCAGCAACGACGACTTCGACAACGGCCAGGACCCCTTCACCCTGCTGGGCACCCTCGTGCGCATCGCGCCCACCGCCGACGGCTACGACATCCCGCCGGACAACCCCTTCGTCGACGGACAGGGCGGCGCCCCCGAGGTGTGGGCCTACGGCCTGCGCAACCCCTACCGGTTCTCCTTCGACGACGCCACCGGTGACCTCTACATCGGTGACGTCGGACAGGGCGCGGTGGAGGAGATCGACTGGCTCGCCGCCGGCACCGGCGCGGGCAGCAACTTCGGCTGGCCCGTGTTCGAGGGCACGCAGCCCGGCCCGGGTGGCGGCTCGGCCCCCGGCCACGTCCCACCGGTCTTCGAGTATCCCCGCAGCGGTGGCAACTGCTCGGTGACCGGAGGAGTGGTGTACCGCGGTACGGCGATCCCCGAGCTCGCCGGCGCCTACGTGTTCGCCGACTTCTGCCGCGGTGACGTGCGCGCCATCCTGGTCCAGGACGGCCAGGTCACCCAGGCCGCGGACCTCGGCATCGACGTCGACAGCCCCGTCGGGTTCGGGGTGGACCACAGCGGTGAGGTCTACGTCCTGGGCATCGGCGGTTCGGTCAGGAAGGTCGTTCCCGCCTGACCCGCCCCGCCTGACCCGCCCCGCCTGACCCTCCCCGCTCGCCACGTCGAGGCCGGGCCGTCCTCAGGACGGCGTCGCCAGCGGGGTCGGCGTCGACCGGCCCCGTAGCGTGACCTCACCCGCGTCGCGCCAGCACGCCGCCTCCGACGGCGCAGCGGCCACCAGCGCAGCCCGGTCGGCCAGCACGGCTGGGTCGTGGTCCTTGGCCAACCCCGACAGGCGTGACGCGACGTTCACCGGATCCCCGATGACGGTGTACTCCAGTCGTGTGGACGCGCCGAGGTTGCCGGCGACGACCTGCCCGGCCGCCACGCCCGTCCCTGCGCGGAGTTCCGTCACCTCCACGGGCAACCGCTCGCTGAGCACCCGTGCGGCGGCCAGCGCCGCACCTGCCGGGTCGTCGTGGGCCAGCGGGGCACCCCACACCGCCAGCACCGCGTCGCCCATGAACTTGTTGACCACCCCACCGTGGGCATCCACGACCTCGACGACCACGGCGAAGAAGCTGTTGAGCAGGTCGAGGACCGCGTGGGGCGAGCTGTGCTCGGCCAACCCGGTGGAGTCGACGACGTCGACGAACAACGCCGCCGCGAACCGTTCCTCACCGCCCAGGGCAACCCCGTCGGCGATGGCCGTCCGGGCGACGTCCTCGCCCACATGACGTCCGAACAGGTCGCGCACCCGCTCGCGCTCGCGCAGCCCCTCCACCATGCGGGTCACGCCCGCCTGGAGCACGCCGATCTCGGTGGTCTCGGTGATGGGGACGTCCACGTCGAGGTCGCCCCGCTCGATGCGCTCCAACGACCTGCGCAGCGACCGCAGTGGATCGGCCATGCCACGCGCGAACTGGACCACGGTCAGCAGTCCGGTGGCGAGCGCGGTCAGGCCGAGGACGAAGACCGCGACGGCAAGCTCCCTGCGGTCCACGTCGAGGCCGATGGCCAGGCCGCTGAGCAGGGTCAGACCGGTCAGCGGCAGCCCCGTACCCAGCGTCCAGGTCAGCACGGCCCGCCAGGCCACACCGGCGCCCGGAGGACGGTGCAGCGACCGACCGGCGTAGGCCCGCGCGACCACGCCGCGGTTGATGTGCGCGAGGAGGAGGTAGGTCGTCGCCGACGTGGTCAGCCCGCCGATGAGGACGGTCAAGCCGACCTCGACCCCCAGCAGCACGTCCTGCAGGCCGTTGACGACGGCGAAGAGCACGGCCGCCAGGCCCCAGATCGCGGTCTGCCTGACCCCCGAGGCCAGGGGGATGCGGACGGCCTGACGACGTTCGGTGCCGGTGGGCGATCGGTCCTCGACCAGCCAGCGCAGCCGCCGGCCTGCATCACGGGCACCGAAGGCCACCCCGGCGGCTGCGGCCGTGCCGACGTAGACGCCGGCCAGGACCAGGTTGAGGACCCGGGTCCGGTCCTGCTCGATGCCGTCGGGGACCGGCAGCACGAACGCCAGGAGGACGAAGACGACGACGGCCCCGGCGAGGTTGGCCACCGACAACGACAGCGAGCCCAGCACCACCGTGCGTCGTGCGACCCGTCGGCCGCTGGATCGACGTCCGTCGCGTGGTGGGCCGCCGGGACGGGTCACTCCAACGCGTCCAGGTGGGCGTTCAGCACGTCGGGGAACCGGGGGTGCAGGTGTGCGGCGTGCCCCGCCCCGTCGATCACGTGGTGCTGGCCGAACAAGGCCGCGGCGGTGCAGGCCCCGAAGGTACGGAACGCCGGGTGGCTGGTCGACCCCGACACGGTGGTCACGGGGATGGGCGGGTCGTCGGACACTGCGTCGGCCAGGGCGGCACGGTCCAGCCTCGCCAACCAGATCGCGAGGTCACCCGGCAGCATCGCCAAGCCCGGATCGCCCCGTCGGTACAGCGGGGCGAGGGCGGCCATCAGGGCCGGATCGACGACCTCGAACAGCTCGTCGAACGCGGCCTCCAGCTCGGATCCGGCGCGCTCGTGTGCCGCACGAGCGGCTCGCAGCAGCCGGCTCGGCTCGACCATGTCGGACGGGGTCAGGTCGATGGCCGCCGTCTCCACGATGATGAGGGACCGGAACGCCGCCGGTCGTTCCTGGACGGCCCTGAGGACCACCAGTCCCCCGAAGGAGGTGCCGAGCGCATCGACCGGCCCACCGTCGGCGTGCTGGTCGATCGTGGCCAGCAGGCGCGCGGCCTGTTCCCCGATGGGTGCCTCGGGGCCGGGGGACCGCTCGAACCCGGGTCGGTCCACGACCAGCACCCGTGACCGCCTGCCCCAGCGGCGGGCCACACCCTCGAAGGTCAGCCGACCGCCGGAGAACGCGCCGTGCACGGCGACGAGCGGCGGGCCCTCGCCGACCTCGACCAGGCCGAGCGGCTCGGCGGTGTCGCTCACGAGGCCGGCGACAGCGTCCGCAGGTCGATGACGGCACCGGTCTCGATGTCGTCGCGCTGGACGACCGACCAGATGCCCGCTGCTGCGTCGGCCGGGTCGACCAGCTCGCCCCGCTCGTACAGGCCGACGAACTTCTCCTTGGCGGGGAAGTCAGCCTCGTCCTGGGCGCGGATGAACTCCTGCATGCCGGTGCCGACGACCCCGGGTGCCACGGCGACGACCTTGACCGGGGTGTCGGTCGACGCCTGCTCGGCGCCGACCGTGCGGACCCAGTGGTCCACACCGGCCTTGGCGCCGCAGTAGGACGACCAGCCCTCGTACGGCTTCGAGGCCGCCCCGGAGGACAGGAACACCAGGGCCGCACGGGTCACCGACGAGGCGCGACGGACCGCAGTCAGGAACGCGTTGCCGAGCACCTGCGGGGCGGCGCTGTTCAGCAGCACGTTGCGGGTGTAGGCGGCCTGGTCGACGCGGCCGGCGAAGCCCATCGGGTCCAGCGTCCCGGCGTTGTGCACGAAGACAGCCGTCTCGGCGTCGGTGCCGCCGAGCACGGCGTCGAAGTGTGCGGCAACCGCCGCCCACGACGCCGGGTCGGACAGGTCGGCCGGCACGTGTTCGGTGCCGGGGGCCCCGCCGGAGCGGGACAGGTCGAAGGTGTGGGCGTCCTCGAACGGCACGGAAGCGGCGAGCGCCGCCCCGATACCGCCCGACGCGCCGGAGATCCAGACGAGTGCAGAAGTGGCCATGTCGGCGGGAAGCCTACCCGGGTGGTCCAGCCACCCGTGGAAGCAGGCGGGTAGCCTCCCCGAGCGATGACTTCGAGCCTGCTGGTGGACACGTCGAGCCTGACCTACCGGGCGTTCTTCGCGCTGCCCACATCCATCACCGACGCCGACGGGCACGCGGTGAACGCCGTCCGTGGCTACCTCGACATGGTGGCCACCGTGATCGCCGAGCTGCAGCCCGACGAGGTCGTGCACTGCCTCGACCACACCGAGGTGCCCGAGGGGCGGCTGGCCGCCTTCCCGGCCTACAAGGCCGACCGTGCCGCGCCGCCCGAGGAGATCGTCTGGCAGTTCGGGCTGCTGCGACGCCTGCTGCCGGCGATGGGGGAGCGGATGGTCGAGGCCCCGGGGTGGGAGGCCGACGACGTCATCGGGACGCTCGCCGCGCAGGCAGGGCCCGGGGACCGGGTCGAGGTGCTCACCGGCGACCGTGACCTCATCCAGCTGGTCCGCGACCCCGTCGTCCGCGTCCGCTACACCCTCTCGGGGACCAAGAAGGTCGCGCTGTACGACGAAGCCGGTGTGCACGACAAGTACGGCATCGCGCCGCGGCGCTACGTCGACTTCGCCATCCTTCGCGGCGACCCCTCCGACGGGCTGCCGGGGGTGAAGGGCGTCGGTCCCAAGACCGCCATTCGCCTCCTCCAGGACCATGCCGACCTGGCGTCCGTCGTCGCCGCCGCCGACCAGCAGACCCCCAAGCTGGCAGCCACCCTGCGCGACAGCGCCGACTACATCGACGCGATGCTCGACGTCGTGCCCGTCCGGACCGATGTCGAGCTGCACGACCTGCCCGTCGACGCCGACCCCGCTGCCGTTGCCGAGCTCGCCGCGGCTCACGCCATCGAGTCGCCAGTCCAGCGCTACACCGAGGCCCGCCAGTGACCCGCCTGCCCGTCCTGCTCCTCACCGTTGCCCTCGCGCTGGTCGTGTCGGCCTGCGGCGAGCCGCCCATCGCCTTCGACATCCCGGCACGGGACGGCCGCCATGTCCTCGACGACGCCGGCATCCTCGACCGCGACGCCCTGGAGACGGCCCTCGTCGAGCACGCCGAGGCCGGGGTCGACATCGTGGCCCTCACCTACACCGTCGAAGGGGCCAACTGCGGCGAGGCGTTCCGCGCCGGCCGCGAGTTCGTGCAGGCCTGGAAGGCCGATGTCGCCATCGTCGCCGTCGCCGAACCGGGCGACTTCGACGACGCCGACGGCGAACGCTGCGTGGGGCTGGCCCCGCTGGACGACTTCGAGCTCGGCCGGGGCACCCGAGAGGAGATCAGCGAGGTCATCTGGCCGCCGCTGATCGCCGACAACGCCTGGGTGGAGATCTTCGACGTCGCAGCCGACGAGCTGTTCGTGGCGCTGTCGGACACGACCGACCCCGACGACCCGTCTGATAACCCGTCTGCTGACGAGGTCGAGGCCCAGGAGGACGACGAATGACCATCGACCAGCTGAGGGTCCTGATGGAGGAGGCTGCCGCCAACGTCGTCGACCGGCACGACCGGCCGCTGCCCGTCACCGTGGTCCTGCCGCTCGAGGGCTCGACGCGGGTGACTGCACTCGACGGGTTCCCCGACGACGACGCCGAGCGCAAGGAGGCCCTGTCGGTGTTCGCCGCCCAGCACATGGTCCCGGCGAACGCCGCATGCTTCGGCCTGCTCGCCGAGGCCACCGGCCCGGCGGGGGAGGACCTGCTGGTGGTCGTCTACGGGGCCCGTCGTCGAGGCAGCCACGTGATCGCGGCGATGTTCGACGAGGACGGGCTCCTGACGGAGTTCACCCCGTCCGAACCGCTGGAGCAGACCGCCATGCCCTTCGTCCAGCCGCTGCAGCACGCCGCGGACATGGCCGAGGCGCCCGACGATCCGGCCGCCGGCGGCCTTCCGATCATCACCAGCTCCTGACCGTCCCCTCGGGACCGACGTCCGGCGGGGCGCTGCGTCAGCGCAGGGCGACGAGCAGCAGTACGAGCGTGCCGACGAGCACGATGCCCGCACCGACGCGACGGCTGGCGGCGGAGAACGCCGCCCGCTGTGCCCGGCCGATCACGGAGTAGGCCGACTCGCGCGCCGCGGCTTCGCGCAGCTGGGCGACGCTCACGGGCCTGACGCCCCCCGGCCCCCAGCTGGGCACCCGGCCGTCGTCCTGATCCGTTGCGCTGGACGGGCCGGCCTCGCGGGACGCCCGACGACGGTCGTACTCGGCACGGCGGACCGGGTCCTTCAGGACCGCCCACGCCGCGTTCGCCCGGACCGTCCGCTCCGTCGCGACGGCATCACCGACCAGGTCGGGATGGGATTCGCGGATGATCCGCCGGTGCGCGTCACGGATGACCAGGTGCGGGGCCACGTTGGGCACCCCCAGCACGGCGTAGTGGTCGTCGTCGGTCGCGGGGATCGTCACAGCAGGGGAGAGGATACGCACCGCGGGGTACAACCTCACCATGAACTCCCCTCAGAAGACCGTCTGCGTGCTCGGAGCAACCGGGTACGTGGGGGGCCGGCTCGTGCCGCGGCTGCTGGAGGCCGGCTACCGGGTCCGCTGCCTCGTCCGATCGCCGGAGAAGCTGGCCCAGCACGGCTGGCACGACAGGGTCGACGTGGTGGCCGGTGACGCAACCGTTGCCGAGGACGTCGCTGCGGCCGTCGAGGGCTGCGAGGGCGTGTACCACCTCATCCACCAGATGGGCACGGCCGACGACTTCGCCTCGGCGGACCGTCGCGCCGCCGACCACGTGGCGGCCTGCGCCGAGGCGGCAGGGGTCAAGCGGATCGTCTACCTCGGCGGCCTCGGTGAGGTCGACGAGGACTCCTCAGCCCACCTGGCCAGCCGGGGCGAGGTCGCCGACGTCCTCAAGGAGGGGACGGTTCCCACCACGGTGCTTCGTGCTGCGGTGATCATCGGGTCGGGCAGCGCCTCGTTCGAGATGCTCCGCCACCTGACGGAGAAGCTGCCGTTCATGGTCTGCCCCCGCTGGGTCGACACGCGGGTCCAGCCGATCGCCATCCGCGACGTGCTGCGCTACCTGATCGCGGCCATGGACACCGAGGACACCGCGGGGCACGACTACGACATCGGTGGACCCGACGTCCTGACCTACCGCGACATGATGCAGCGCTACGCCGCCGTCGCCGGCCTCCGCAAGCGGGCCATCCTGACCGTGCCTGCCCTGACACCGACCCTGTCCAGCTACTGGGTCAACGTCGTCACCCCGGTGCCGTTCGGGCTGGCCAAGCCGCTGGTGCAGAGCCTGTCGGTCGACGTCGTGGTCCGTGACGGTCGCGAGACGGGCCAGGACCTCGACCCCGAACCCTGCCTGCCCTACGAGACCGCGGTGCGGCTGGCGCTCCAGCGGGTCGCCGACCGCGAGGTGGAGACGTCCTGGCGCGAGGCGGGCCTGGCCGGTCGCAGCCCCGCCGAGCCGTACCCCGGCGACCCCGAGTGGTCCGGCGGGGTCCTGCTGCGCGACGTCCGCTCGGAGACCGCGAACGCGTCGGCGGCAGCGGTGTACGACGCCGTGTCCCGGATCGGCGGGGACCGCGGCTGGCCGACCCACATGTGGGCCTGGACGATGCGTGGGTGGCTCGACCGCCTCGTCGGTGGGGTCGGGCTGCGCCGCGGTCGTCGCGACCCCGTCGAACTGCGGCCGGGCGATGCGGTGGACTTCTGGCGGGTCGAGGCGCTCGCACGGGACCGGTTGGTCCGCCTCCGGGCAGAGATGCGGCTGCCGGGTGACGCGTGGCTCGAGTTCCGCCTGGAGCCGGACGGCCCGGAACGCACCGTGCTGCACCAGCGGGCCCTGTTCGCCCCGCGCGGGCTGATCGGCCGGCTCTACTGGTGGGTGCTCGTGCCCTTCCACGGGCCGATCTTCACCTCGATGGTGCGTTCGCTGGCCCGTGACGCGGAGGAGATCCAGGCGACGTCGCCGGCTACCAGTACCGATGCGCCGACAGGGCCTGACGAGGACCACGACGAGGCTTGGTCTCCACCAGCCCGCGACCTGCCGCCCGCTCGACGAGCCGGATGACGCGTCCCCGGTGCCCGGCGTAGGGCGCCAGCAGCTCCAGCATCGTCGCGTCGTCCTCGGACCGGTCGCCCAGGGCCCAGCCGATGGTGGCCGGGATGTGGTAGTCGCCCACGCTGACCGCGTCGGGGTCGCCGAGCCACAGGCGGGTCTCTGCGGACGTCCAGCCGCCCACCCCGCGGATCGAGGTCAGGCTGGCGTCCATCGCGTGCCAGGCCCGCGCTGACGCCTCGCGCTCGAACCTGGTCTCGTGCATCGCGAAGGCATGGAGCGCCGAGGCGGAACGCAACGCGATCCCGCAGCGTCGCAGCTGATGCGCCGGTGCAGCCCCCAGCGCCTCGCGTGTGGGCCAGGCCGTCACTTCCTGCGGGGTGGGGGTACCGAGCATCGCGACCAGCTGGTGGGCGCTGCGAGCGGCCTCCAGCCCCTGCACCAGCTGCCCGAGCACGGCCCTGCCGAAGGACTCCGACGCCCTGGGCAGCGCGCCCAGGATCGGCGGTCCGACCACCTTGAGCGCGTGGCGGAGGAGGGGATGCGGGGCGACGAGCTCGGCGAACCCGGTCAGGTCGTCACGGAACCCCGCCCACGCACGGGCATCCTCGAGCGCCCGCTCGACGGCCGCCGGGGGAGTGGTGGCCGGTCCCCAGACCTGCAGCACGATGCGGTCGTTGGCAGGACGAACCTCCAGCACGAGCGGCCCCACGGGGCCCTGCTCCGCCCGCCGCCAGCCCCCGCCGGGCAGCTTGGCGACGGTCCGCCCCCGCGACCGGCCGCTGCCGAACCACATGGTCGACGCCAGCGGCCGACGCGGCACCACGTCCTCGGCCAGCACGCTGCTCGTCATCCCCGACAGGGTAGGCGGGGACCTCGCTTCGCTCCGTTCCTACGCGGCGCGGTGTTGGCTGGTGCACGCTGGCGCGTGCCCGCGCGCCTTCGGGCCTCGCTGACGCTCGGGTCCTCAGGCCGCGCGGAGCTCCTTCTGCAGCCGGTTCAGGGCCTGGGTCTCGATCTTGCGGACGCTCTCGCGCGAGAGGCCGAGCTCCTTGCCGAGGGCGTCGAGGGTCAGGATCATGCGGCCGTCCAGGCCGTAGCGGCGGGTGATGACGTACCAGGAGCGCTCGTCCAGGCGGTGCTCGGCGACCGACAGCATGTGGCGGTTGAACTCCGCTTCGACGACCTCGTCCGCCGGGGCGTCCTCCGCGATGGCGACGAAGTCGGCCATCTCGCTGGCATCGCTGTCGTGACCGACCTTGCGGTCCAGGGACGTGACGGTCTTGTCGGCGTCCAGCGCCCGGCGCACCCGGTGCTCGCTCAGGCGGGTGGCCTCGGCGAGCTCGGCGATCGACGGTTCGTCACCGTTGACGGCCTCCAGCCGTGCACGGGCCGCGCGGACCTTCACCAGCGCGTCGTGCAGGGCGACGGGCAGGCGGATCGTCCGCTCGCTCGCCGCGACACCACGCTGGATCGCCTGGCGGATCCACCAGGTCGCGTAGGTGGAGAACTTGAACCCGCGGCGCCAGTCGAACTTCTCCACGGCCCTGATCAGGCCGAGGTTGCCCTCCTGGATCAGCTCGTCGAGACCCAGCTGGGACCGCTTGGAGAACTTCGACGCCACCGACACCACGAGGCGGAGGTTGGCGTTGACGAAGTGGTCGAACGCCGCCTCGCCCGCATCGGAGACGATCTGCAGCTGCAGCCGCTCCTCCGGGGTCAGCGTCTCCTCCTCGTCCGCCAGGCGTGCCCGCGCCTCGACGCCGGCCTCGATCGCCTTGGCCAAGCGCACCTCGTCTGCCGCGGTCAGCAGCGCGACCTTTCCGAGCTCACCGAAGTAGAGGTCGAGCAAGTCCTCGGGAACCGAGCTGTGAAGCTTCAACGGTCTCCGCACCTTCCTTTCCGCCCCATCAGGTCCAGCGGAGCCGGCTGGCCCCGCCTCGTGGGCGGTGTTGTTCCAGTAGACGGTGGAGTGGCCCCATGGGTTTCCACTGCCTTGGCAAAGTGTCGGTAAAGCACTGCCGCTCCTCGGGTGGTCATCGCGCTCGACGCTGGTTCCCAACCGGTTCGTCACCGACGACGTTCCGGCTGGCCCCGTTCGTCATCCAGCGACAACATCCGCCACGTCGGTTGAGGATCAGCGCGGGTCGCGGACCTCGCTCGGCGACACGCCGAACCGGCGCTTGAACGCCAGGCGCATCGCATCGGCGGACGCGAACCCGCTGTCGTGGGCGATCACGTCCAAGGTGTTGGCGCGCCCGCCCGGCGCACGCAGCATCTCGCGGGCACGGCGAAGCCGCTCCTCCCGGATCAGCTCGCTGGGAGTCGTGTCTGCCTGCTGCATCGCCAGCTGGAGCTGCCGCACCGACCACCCGAGGGAACGTGCCAGCGAGGCGACCGTCAGGTCGGGGTCGGCGGCGTGGCGTCGCACGAACCGCCGTGCGACGGCCTCGACCTCCTCCAACGGATGCGGTGGCGCGTCCTCGGCCAGGATGCACAGCAGCTCGGCCACTCGGTCGCACACCGCGTCGAACTGGCGAGCCGTCAGGTGGTCCCGCTCCGCAGCAAGGTCGCGGACCATGTCGCCGACGACCCTGCCGAGGCCCGACCGCAGGTTCAGCGCCCCGAGCGGTGGGCCGGACCGGCGCCGGGGACCGTCGAGGATCGCCTCGGGGATGGTCAGGACGACACCCCGAGCCGACGCCCCCTGGCGCAGCTGGAAGGGCTGGTGGCCGGGCAGGAGGCTGCCGACCCCCTCCTCCAACGGGGTCTCGGTCTCGCCTGCCCGCACGGCCATGCCGCCGGACAGCGGCAGCAGGAACCGGTAGTTGGCGTCGGGGAACCGTCGAACCTGCCCCGGCGTCCTGACGTAGGCCACCCGGTCGGACCAGAACTCCACCATCTGGAAGGTCGCGGTGGCCTGGCGGATCGTGCCTGCGGCGAAGGTGGCGTTCCCCCGGCTGTCCACGCCTCTGATGTCCATCCGGCAGTGGTAGCCGCGGACGTGCTCGGTCCAGAAGTCGGCGCGTTCGTCGGTGGCCACCCCGTCGGTGGTGGCCCGGACGACGGTGTAGTTCGCAACGGTCATCAGGCGGCTCGTCGGGGATCCTATCCACGTCCTCGGGCGGGAGTGCACCGGTCTCGACCGAGGACCACGGGGCCGTGCGCGTGGCGTCGGATGTCGTGCGCATCCCGGGGGGCGGCGACGACATCGACGTGGACAGGATCGTGCCGGTCGTCACCGCGACGGCCGCTTCCGAGTCGAGGAGGACACCTTGCCCACCGCATCCGTCAACGGGACCACGATCGCCTACGACGAGTACGGACCGAGCGACGGCACAGGGCTGCTGCTCAGCCACTCGCTGTTCTTCAACCGGTCGATGTTCGCTGACCTCGTCGAACGGTTCTCCAGCACCCACCGCGTCGTGACCTACGACCACCGCGGACAGGGGGAGAGCGCCCCGGCGCCGCTGGAGCAGCTCGACATGGACACCCTGGCCGAGGACGCCGCGGCGCTGATCGAACACCTGGGCCTCCAGGGCTGCCACGCGGCCGGCAACTCCATGGGCGGCTTCATCTCGCTGCGGCTGGCTGCCCGGCGGCCCGACCTCGTCCGCTCCGCCGTCGCCATGGGTTCCTCGGCGGAGGAGGAGCACTCCCTCGCGGAGTTCGCCCCGCTCGTCGCCCACATGCAGGAGCACGGCACCGCGGAGGTCATCGACACCTTGATGCACATCATGTTCGGCGACTTCACGCTGGCCGACGATTCCCGTGCGCAGATCCGGAAGGAGTGGCGGGCCTCGATGCTTGCGCTCGGTCCCTCCATCGGCGACGCAGCACACCAGGTCATCCATCGCACCGACATCCGTGCCGAGATGGCCCGTACCGAGGTGCCGATCCTCGCGATCGCCGGTGCGGAGGACCACGCCTATCCGCCGCCGCTGTCGTCCAGCCAGCTCGCCGAGGCCGCGGGCAACGGATCGCACGTGACGGTTGCGCAGGTGGGCCACTCGGTGGCGCTGGAGGATCCGGTTGCGGTCGCCGACCACCTCTCGCGGCACATGGCGTCGGTCGAGGGTTCCTGACGCCCCGAGGGCGTGACAAGCGGTCGCCCGTCCGGCATGCGAAGCTGCGGGCATGAACCCCGTGCTCGCGCGGCTGGGCGGGTACCCGCTGGCCGCCTTCCAGGACCTCGCCCGGCAGATGCGTGCCGAGGACGAGCCGTGCTTCGACTTCTCCATCGGCGACCCCGTCGAACCGACCCCGCCCTTCATCCGGCAGGCGCTGATCGACGCCGTCCCCGAGGTCAGCCAGTACCCCACGGCCGCCGGCATCCCCGAGCTGCGACAGGCGGTCGCCGGCTGGGTACAGCGCCGGTTCGGCGTCGAGGTCGATCCGGACCGCCACGTCCTGCCCACCGCGGGATCCAAGGAGGGCATCTTCCACGCGCCGCTCGGGCTGCTCGACGCCGGGTCGTCCAAGCGGCACTGCATCTGGGGGTCACCCGGCTACCAGCCCTACGAACGCGGGACCCTGTTCGCCGGCGGCGAGTCCGACCGGGTCGACCTGTCCCCCGACGAGGGCTGGTTGCTGCACCTCGACCGAATGCCTGCCGACCGCCTTGACCGCGCGTTCGTCGCCTGGCTGAACTACCCGCACAACCCCACCGGCGCGGTCGCCCAGCCCGACTGGCTGCGTGCCCAGCTGGCCACGGCCCGGGAGCACGGGGTCGTGATGGGCTCCGACGAGTGCTACGTCGAGATCCACCGACCGGACGACACCCCACCGACGTCCATGCTGGAGGTGGCCGACGGCGACCTGACCGGGGTGCTCGTGGCCTTCTCGTTGTCCAAGCGAAGCGGCATGACCGGCTACCGCTGCGGCGCCCTCGTCGGCGACCCCGACCTGATCGCCGCCCAGCGGACGATGCGGCCCAACATCGGGTCGGCCAGCCCCGAGTTCGTCCAGCACGCCGCCGCGGCCGCCTGGGCCGACGACGAGCACGTTGCCGAGCGTCGCGAGGTCTTCGAGGCCAAGCGACAGGTCATGCAGGCCTTCTGCGACGAGGTCGGGCTGGAGGTCAGCGGTTCGGAGGCGACGTTCTACCTGTGGCTGCGCACGCCGGGAGGGGACGACCGGGCCTACGCCGAGGCGTTGCTGGCCCGCCGGATCATCGCCTCGCCCGGCTCGGCGTTCGGGCCAGCCGGTGCCGGCTGGCTGCGCCTGGCCCTCGTCCCCTCGGTGGAGGGCTGCCGCGAGGCGGCGGCCGCATGGCGACAGGCGATCACGGACGGCGTCCTGCCCACCTGAGCGCCCGCCCCGGGTCGACGGCTTGGCGAGCCGGGACACGAACGGGCACGCTCTGTGCCATGCGCACCCTCGACGACATCGCCACGGCACGCACGGCCCTCGAGGCCACCATCGACGGCTGGGCCCAGCCCGCTGCATGGGCGGTCGGCGTGGCCACCATCGGCCCGTCCGGCTCGGTCCTCGACGTCATCTTCCCGGTGGTCAACCTCGACACGCCGTCCCTGTCGGCCGTCGCCGTCGCACAGCAGGTCGGCCACGCGGCCGGCACCGCCACCCACCGGCTGACCCCCGGCCAGCTCGACGCGGCGATCACCGTCGTCGCCCCGGCCGAGTCCGTCGACGTGCCGCACCCGAACCTGGGCGCCTGGCGACAGCTCCTCTCGCTGGTCGACGTGCCCGCGGCCGGCGGGACCCGGCAGCTCGTCGTGGCGTTCGTCGGTGACCTGGCCGACGCGCCCGTCGACGCCGTCGACGCCTGGCTGCGCCTCCACCTGCTGAGCCACCGGCTGGTCGCCCCCCACGGCGTCGCGCTGGACGGTGTCTTCGGGCTGCTCACCAACTGCGTGTGGACCAACCACGGCCCGTTCGAGGTCGAGGGGTTCGAGGCCGCTCGCCTGGCCGCGAGGGTCGAGGGGCGCCACGTCGAGGTCCGTCTGGTCGACAAGTTCCCGCCGATGCTCGACTACGTCGTCCCCTCGGGGGTCCGGGTGGCCGACGGCAACCGCGTCCGGCTGGGCGCCCACCTGGCGGCTGGCACCACGGTGATGCACGAGGGCTTCTGCAACTTCAACGCCGGGACGCTCGGTGCGTCCATGGTGGAGGGGCGGATCTCCGCGGGTGTGGTGGTCGGCGACGGCTCCGACATCGGTGGTGGCGCCTCCATCATGGGGACCCTGTCCGGCGGTGGGACGGAGACGATCCGGCTGGGCGAGCGCTGCCTGCTCGGCGCCAACTCGGGCCTCGGCATCTCCCTCGGCGACGACTGCGTGGTCGAGGCCGGCCTGTACCTGACGGGCGGTACCCGCGTGGCGATGCCCGACGGGTCGGTGGTCAAGGCCCGCGACCTGTCCGGCGCCGACGGCCTGCTGTTCCGTCGGAACTCCGAGACCGGGGCGGTCGAGGCGCTCGTACGCGACGGCGGCTCGTGGAGCGGCCTGAACGCCGAGCTGCACGCCAACTAGGCCGTGGACCCCGACGGTTCGGGGCTGCCGAAGCTCGTCCACGTCCCGGAGATGATCCCCTCGCCCGTCTGGGGTGTCTCGGGGTTCCGGCTGCTGCCCACCGCGACCTGGCGAGCCATCCGAGCCCAGGAGGTCGACCGGGCCGGCGGCGCATGCGAGGTGTGCGGTCGGTCACAGGCGAAGGGCCTGATCTGCCACGAGGTCTGGGACCACCGCATCGTCGACGGGCAGGGCATCGCCACCCTCGCCGCCCTGCGGATGCAGTGCCGACCCTGCGACGAGGTCACCCACTACGGGCTCGCGGAGTCCCGTGGCCGCGGGGCCAGGGCCCGTGCCCGGCTGGCCCGGCTCAACGGCATGGGACCGGAGATGGCATCCGCCGTCCTCGAGGTGATGTACGAGCGGCACGCCACCCTGTCGTCGGTCCGCCGCTGGACCGTGCGGATCGCCCCCACCCTCGCCGAACGGCATCCGGACCTGGTGACGATCGAGCAGGTCGTCGAGGGCTGACCGCGGCGACGGCGGGGATAGGCTCGCCGGCATGACGACCGAGGCATCCGAGACCCCGACCGCCCCCACCGATGCGTTGACCGGGCGCCTGACCGACCTGCTCCTCGAGCTCTGCGGGATGCCGTGCGTCACGGGTGAGGAGGGGCCCATCGCGGACTGGATGGCCGACCGGTACGGCAGCCGCGGTGACGTCGTCGTCCGGGTGGGCAACTCCGTCGTTGCGGGCGTCCCCGAGGACGAGGGGGACGACCGTCCGTTGGTGCTGCTCGTCGGCCACCTCGACGTCGTCCCGCCGACCCCCGACGACCTCGTGCCCCGGATCGACGGCGACCTGGTCGTCGGTCGTGGCACCAGCGACATGAAGGCCGGCCTTGCCATCGCGATGGATGCCTTCGAGGACGAGCGGCTGCGGACGAAGGGGCCCTACCGCATGGCCCTCGTGGCCTACGCGGGGGAGGAGGGCCCGGAGGAGGGCAACGAGCTGACCGACGTGCTCGAGGCGATGCCCGGCCTGGCCGACGCCGCGCTGGCGATCGTCCTGGAACCCACCGACATGGAGGTCCAGCTCGGCTGCATGGGCGGCCTGCACGCCGAGGTCACGTTCCACGGACAGGCGGCGCACTCCGCGCGCCCGTGGCAGGGCGACAACGCCCTCACCAAGGCCGGGGAGTGGCTGGCCGGCTGGCGCGAGGACGCCCCGGTCGACGTCGAGGTCGACGGGATGATCTATCGCGAGGTCACCAACCCCACCCGGGCGTGGACCGACAACGCCCGCAACGTCATCCCCGGGGCGTTCACGGTCAACGTCAACTACCGCTTCGCCCCCGACAAGGACCTTGCGGACGCCGAGGCCGTCCTGCGGGAGCGCATCGGCGACGTGGGCGAGGTTGCGATCATCGACCGCGCCCCCGCCTGCCCGCCCAACCGCCACGCCCCGGCCGTCCAGGCGTTCGTCGACGCCGTCGACGGTGCGGTCACCCCGAAGCAGGCCTGGACCGACGTCGCCCGGTTCGCCCAGATCGGCGTCCCCGCCCTCAACTACAGCCCCGGGCTCGGCGCACAGGCCCACCAGCAGGGCGAGCACGTGCCGATCGCCAACCTCGCACCGGCACGCCGGGCGCTGGGCCGGTTCCTGGCCGGGTGATGACGGCGGGCTGAACCGGTCCCCGGCGGGGCGCCTGCGAGGGGACGTCACACCCCCTTGGCATCATTGGACCCAACCATGGTCGAGTACTCCGCCAAGTCAATCTCCGTCCTCGAGGGCCTCGAGGCGGTCCGCAAGCGTCCCGGCATGTACATCGGGTCCACCGACGTGCGCGGGCTGCACCACCTCGTCTGGGAGGTCGTCGACAACGCCGTCGACGAGCACCTCGCGGGCCACTGCAGGAAGATCACCGTCAAGATCCTCAAGGACGGCGGGGTCGAGGTCGCCGACGACGGCCGTGGCATCCCCGTCGAGGAGCACCACAAGCTGAAGGTCCCGGCCCTCGAGGTCGTGATGACCAAGCTGCACGCGGGCGGCAAGTTCGACCAGCAGGCCTACGCCGTCTCCGGTGGCCTCCACGGCGTGGGCGTGTCGGTCGTCAACGCCCTCGCCATCCGCACCCAGGTCGAGGTCAGCCGCGACGGGCAGGTCCACGCCATGCAGTTCAAGCAGGGCAAGCGGACCAAGAAGCTCGAGGTGATCGGCACGGCCGCCCGCGGGGGCAAGGCGACCGGCACCCTGGTCCGCTTCTGGCCGGACCCCGAGATCTTCGACACCACCGACTTCGACGACGAGACCATCGTCACCCGCCTGAAGGAGACGGCCCTCCTCAACCCGGGCCTGCGGATCGACTTCCACGACAACCGGCCGGCCAGCCAGGGCGGGGGGCGCCGCGAGTCCTTCCGCTTCGCCGATGGCCTGACCGACTTCGTCAACGTCCTCCTCGACGGCAAGGACCCGTTGCTCGCCAAGCCGATCGTGATCTCCCGCGCCGAGGAGTTCGACGGCCGGCCGATGGCCTGCGACATCGCCGTCACCTGGATGGAGACCGGCCACTCCGAACGCAGCCGCTCCTACGTCAACATCATCCACACGCCCGACGGCGGCGCCCACGACGAGGGCTTCCGCAAGGCGCTGACCCGCACGTTGAACAAGTGGGGCAGCGACCAGAACAAGCTGTTCGTGCAGAAGGGACCGCAGTCGGTCACCGGTGACGACCTGCGCGAGGGCATGGTCGCCGTCGTCAGCGTCAAGATGCCCGACCCGCAGTTCGAGGGGCAGACGAAGGGCCGGCTCGGCAGCGCGGTGATGCGCAAGTTCGTGGAGAAGGTCGTCGGCGAGGCCCTCGCCGAGTGGCTGGACGCCAACACCGGCGACGGCCGCAAGATCATCAAGAAGAGCTTGCTGGCCGCCAAGGCCCGCCAGGCCGCCAAGGCCGCACGGGACCTGACCCGGCGCAAGGGCATCCTCGACTCCTCCTCCGCCGGCCTGCCCGGCAAGCTGGCCGACTGCTCCTCCCGCAACCCCGAGGAGTCCGAGCTCTACATCGTCGAGGGTGACTCGGCGGGCGGTTCGTCCAAGCAGGGCCGTGACCGCGACCGGCAGGCCATCCTGCCCCTGCGCGGCAAGGTCCTGAACGTCGAGAAGGCCCAGCTGCGCCGTGTGCTCGCCAACGAGGAGATCGCCAACCTCATCAAGGCGATCGGCACCGGGGTCGAGCCCGAGTTCGACATCAACGGACTGCGGTACCACAAGATCATCCTGATGGCCGACGCCGACGTCGACGGCGGGCACATCACCACCCTGCTGCTGACCTTCTTCTACCGGCTGATGCCCGACCTGATCGCCAAGGGACACGTGTACCTGGCCCAGCCGCCGCTGTACCAGCTGCGCAAGAAGACCACCGTCGAGTACGCGATGAGCGACAAGGAGCGCGACCAGCTGCTCCGCAAGGTCTTCCGGACCGACCCGAAGGAGCCCAAGGGCGTCGAGGTCGCCCGGTTCAAGGGCCTCGGCGAGATGGACCCCGACCACCTGTGGGAGACCACCATGGACCCGCAGCGCCGCACGCTCCTGCGGGTGGGCATCGAGGACGCGGCCCGGGCCGAGTCGATCTTCGGGCTGCTCATGGGCAACAGCGCCGCGGACCGGCGTGGCTGGATCGAGGCCAACGCCCAGTACGCGGAGAACCTCGACATCTAGGACCGACATCTGACGTCCCGGCAACGCTGACGGGTCGACCGGTCCCCATGGGCTAGGTTGTGGCCCCATGGCTGGTGAAACGGATCTCGGGACGTTGCTGGAATCACTCGACGTTCGCCAGCGGGAGGGCACGTACGTCTACGTGAACCTGCCGCCTGGGGCGCCGTTGCCCGACCTGCCGCTGTCGGCGGTCGTCACCGAGGTCGAGGGCACCACGATCGTGCTGCGCCAGTCCGACGCCGAGGAGGCGGGCATGGACGCGGAGTTCCCCGCCGCATGGCTGACGCTGGCCGTCCACTCCTCCCTGGAGGCCGTGGGCCTGACCGCGTCGGTCAGCGCGGCCCTGGCGGTCGTGGGCATCCCCTGCAACATCATCGCGGGGTTCCACCACGACCACCTGCTGGTCCCGCCGAACCGCGCCGAGGACGCCATCGCCGCGATCGCGGCGCTGCGGGACCGTCCCGAGCTGCACGAGTCCTGACCTCGTCGAGGGTCCATTCGGTCGGGGTGGTCGACGGCACACGCTGCGATCGGGCCGGTCGCTGGCACCATCGACGGTCGTGAGCCCCTTGACCCTGGCTGGTGCCCGCACCGCCGTCACCGTCGACCCGCCGGTCGTCCTCGCCCCCATGGCGGGGGTCACCAACGTGCCTTTCCGTGCCGTCTGCCGCGCCTTCGGCGGCGGGCTCTACGTCAGCGAGATGGTCGGTGCCCGCGCCCTCGTCGAAGCCGACCAGCGCGGGGCCATGGCCCTGCTCCGCACCGACGACGGGTCGCTCGACGCCGAGTCGGACAAGGCCCGGCTGGCCGACGAGCTGTCGGGTGGGCGGTTGCGGACGATGCTCCGAGCGGCGTTCGCCCCCGACGAGCCGGTCAGGTCGCTGCAGCTGTACGCCATCGACCCCGACCACATGCGCGACGGCGTGGCGGTGCTGGCCGAGCACGACCTGGTCGACCACATCGACCTCAACTTCGGCTGCCCGGCGCCCAAGGTCACCCGCATGGGTGGCGGCGCGGCGCTCCCGTGGCGACTCGGCCTGTTCGCCGAGCTGGTCGAGGCCGCCGTCTCGACCGCCGGCGGTCGTCCGGTCACCGTCAAGATGCGCAAGGGCATCGACGCGGACCACCTGACCTTCCTCGAGGCCGGGCGCATCGCCCGGGACCTCGGCGCCGCGGCGGTCACCCTGCACGGTCGCACCGCACAGGACGCCTACGGCGGCCACGCCGACTGGGACGCCATCGCCGCGCTGGTCGAGGCCATCGGCGACGAGGTCCCCGTGCTCGGCAACGGCGACATCTGGCAGGCCGCCGACGCCGTGGAGATGATCGCACGCACCGGATGTGCCGGTGTGGTCGTCGGCCGGGGCTGCCTGGGCCGCCCGTGGCTGTTCGGCGAGCTCGAAGCCGCGCTGGCCGGCAGTCCCGTGCCGCCACCACCCAACCTCGGCCAGGTGGCCGACACCCTGCTCGACCACGCCACGAAGCTGGTCGACCATCTCGGAGAGGCAGTCGCCATGCGTGACATCCGCAAGCACACCGGGTGGTACCTGCAGGGGTTCGAGCTCGGCAAGTCGTTGCGCGGCGCCCTGCGACGCGTGGAACGGCTCGAGGAGATGGCCGAGCTGCTGGGGACAGTGGACCGGGAGGCGCCGATGCCCGAGAGTGCGGTCTCGATGCATCGCGGACACACCCATGGCCCCAAGCCCGTCCGGCTTCCGGACGGATGGCTCGACTCCCGGGACACCCACACCCGCCTTCCGGCCGCCGCCGGCGCGGTGGTGTCGGGCGGATGAGTCGCCTCGTCCTTGCCTCGGCGTCACCCCGCCGTCGCGACCTGCTGGTCGACCGGCTGGGCCTCGACATCGACGTGCGTCCTGCCGACGTCGACGAGGCCCCCAAGCACGGTGAGGCCCCCGCGGCGATGGTGCAGCGGCTGGCGCGCCGGAAGGTCAGCGCCGTCAACGCCGAGATGGAGGACCTCGTCGTCGCCGCCGACACCGTGGTCATCGTCGACGGTGACGTCATGGGCAAGCCCGAGACACCCCACGAGGCCGAACGCATGCTGCGCGCCCTCAGCGGACGCGAACACTCCGTCCTGACCGGGGTGGCCGTCCGGCTGGGTCCCAAGGGCGCGTCGGGCGTGGACCGCACCAAGGTGCGGTTCCGTCGGCTGGGTCCCGGAGAGATCCAGTGGTACGTCGACACCGGCGAACCGCTGGACAAGGCCGGCGCCTACGCCATCCAGGGAATCGGCGGCATCTTCGTGGAGCACATCGAGGGCAGCGAGACCGGCGTCATCGGCCTGCCGCTGGGACGCCTCGCCGTGCTGGTCGCAAGCGTCGGCGCCAACCTCATGGACTACCGGGCCAGCTGACCGGCTCGTCCGCACCGGTCCGGTGACCGGTCGCGTGGTCGGTCGCGTGGTCGGTCCGGGCACGCACCGCCTGCCCGGCGATGTCGCACCCGCTTGCCACACTGGGGCCCATGAGCGCGCAAGGATCCCTGCTGGACGACGGCAACGTCGTCGACGTCGACATCGCCGAACGCATGGAGCAGTCGTTCCTCGACTACTCCATGAGCGTGATCGTGGGGCGAGCCCTGCCCGACGTGCGCGACGGCCTCAAGCCCGTGCAGCGTCGGATCCTGCACGCGATGAACGAAGCTGGCCTCCGGGCCGACCGCCAGCACCGCAAGTGCGCGTCGGTCATCGGCGACGTGATGAAGAAGTACCACCCGCACGGCGACTCCTCCATCTACGACGCGCTGGTGCGCATGGCACAGGACTTCGCCATCCGCGACCCCCTGGTGGACGGCCGAGGCAACTTCGGATCCATCGACGGTGACCCTCCGGCGGCGTTCAGGTACTGCGTGACCGGACAGACCAGGGTGGCCCTCGCGGACGGATCGACTGTGCCGATCGGGGCCCTGATCGCCGATGGATGCGATGAGGTCGACGTCGACCTGAAGGTCATCGGGCACGACGGAACGCCGGTCGTCGCCTCCAAGGTCTTCGACTCCGGCGTGCACCCCGTACGCACGTTGCGCACGAACGAGGGATTCGAGCTGACGGGGACCGGCAACCACCCCGTGCTGTGCCTCGTGCCGGTCGCGGGGGTTCCCGTCCTTCAGTGGCGGACGCTGGACGAGATCGAGCCCGGGACCCGAGTGGCGATCCGTCGTGCGGACGACGCTGGGACGTTCGACCCCAGCGACGAGCAGGACCGCTGGATGACCCTGGCCGGCGCCCTCGTCAGCGAGGGATGGGCGTCGACGGCTCGCGCCGGGTTCAACAACACCGACAAGCGCTTCTTCGACCACGTGCGTACGGCATGGGAGCAGCTCATCGGCGGGCAGCTCTTCGTTGGCAGCCGCACCCTCCCGTCCGGCAGGACCATCCACGAGATGGACGTGCAGGACACCAGCGCCCTGGCCGCCAGCCGACTCGGCGAGCTCATCGGCCTCAGGAGCGCCGACAAGCGTGTTCCGGAGCTGGTCTGGCATGCCGGGACGGAGTCGAAGGCCGTGTTCCTCCAGGCCCTGTACGAGGGCGACGGATCGGTGATGCTGCAGCCCCGCGGTTCGATCCGGATCGCCTACTCCACCCGCAGCGAGCAGCTCGCGAAGGACGTCCAGACCCTCCTGCTGGAGTTCGGGATCATCGCCCGTCGGTACCTCGACGGGGCCCGGGGTGAACACCAGGTCACCATCGTGAACCGTCGGGATGCCCGTCTGTTCGCGGCACGCGTGGGGTTCTGGGGCACCAAGCGACGCGCCCTGGCCGACGCCCTCGCCGGTGTCCCACGGACCAGCCGGGCGATGTCGTCCGACCACATTCCCTACCTGGCCGGCTACCTGCGCAGCGAGGCACCTCGGGGCGGCCGCGAGTGGCTGTCCAAGCACAACATCGACCGCGTGGAGCGCTGGGAGCGGGACGGCGACACGATCCTGGAGAAGCTGCGGGACCCTGCGCTGCAGCGCTTCGCCACCGACCTCGTGGAGCGCGGGTACTTCTACGCCACGGTCGACGAGGTCGTCGACGCCGGCCGGGAGCGGGTCTACTCGCTGCGAGTCGACTCCGACGCCCACGCGTTCGTGACCGACGGCTTCATCAGCCACAACACGGAGTGTCGACTGTCGCCGCTGGCGATGGAGATGCTGTCGGGCATCGACGAGGAGACCGTCGACTTCGTCCCCAACTACGACGGGTTCGAGACCGAACCGGTCGTGCTGCCCAGCCGGTTCCCGAACCTGCTGGTCAACGGGTCGACCGGCATCGCCGTCGGCATGGCGACCAACATCCCGCCGCACAACCTGGGAGAGGTCATCGACGCCTGCCAGCTGCTGATCTCGCGGCCCTCGGCGGACCTCGAGCAGGTCATGGAGGTCCTGCCGGCCCCCGACTTCCCGACCGGTGCCCGGATCCTGCCGGGTGACGGCATCCGCGACGCCTACGCCACCGGGCGCGGCGCGGTCACGGTGCAGGCGATCGCCGCCACCGAGACCCGCTCGGGCGGCCTGCCGCGCATCGTCATCACCGAGATCCCCTACCAGGTGAACAAGGCGGCGTTGCTGACCAAGATCGCCGACCTGGTCAAGAACAAGAAGATCGACGGGATCCGCGACCTGCGGGACGAGTCGTCCCGGGACGGCATGCGCATCGTCATCGAGCTCAAGCGGGGCGAGGACCCCAGCGCCATGCTCGAGAAGCTGTACTCGCTGACCGACCTGCGCACGAACTTCAACGTCAACTTCGTCGCCCTCGACAACGGTCGGCCCGAGACGATGGGTTTGCTGCAGGCGCTGCACGCCTACCTGGCCCACCAGCGTGACGTCCTGACCCGCCGCACCAGCCACCGCCTAGAGAAGGCCAAGGCGCGCCTGCACATCCTCGAGGGCCTGCTCATCGCCCTGGACAACCTCGACGCCGTCATCGCCCTGATCCGGGCGGCCGACAGCGCCGAAGCTGCTCGTCAGGGACTGATGGCGCAGTTCCGGATGTCGGAGATCCAGGCCACGGCGGTGCTGGACATGCAGCTGCGTCGGCTGGCCAAGCTGGAGCGCGGGAAGATCCAGGCCGAGCACGACGAGCTGGTCGGGATCGTCGCCGAGCTCGAGGCCATCCTCGCCGACTCCGGTCGGCTGGACCGGATGCTGTCGGGCGAGCTGGCCGCGATCGCGGAGACCCACACCACCCCGCGCCGCAGCCGGATCGACGGCTGGGACGCGGCCTCGGGCGATGACGAGGGTGAGGTCGCTCCCGTCCTGGCTGCCCAGGACGTCACCACCTACGTCACCGCCGGCGGCTACCTGAAGTCGGTCGCGCGCAAGCGACTCACCGCACCGCACAACGCCGACCACGATCCCATCGTTGCGGTCCTCCGTGGTGCCGCCGACGACGTGCTGCTGCTCATCGACGAGCAGGGGACCGGTTACCGCATCGACATCGGGCAGCTGCCGGTCGTCTCGATGCCACGTCGCGGGACCGCCGTCGCCGCGGTGCTGGGGGAGGGGCCGGCCGCCCCGCTCGCCGGCGCCGTCGTCCTCGGCGAGCACCCCTACGTGCTGACCGTCTCCGCGGGCGGACAGGTCAAGCGGACCGAACGCGGCGAGTACGAGATCCGCAACCGGTCGATGACCGCCGCGGGCACCAAGTCCGGTGACCGGATCGTCGCCGTCCTCGGGGTCGAGGAGGACGACGAGCTGCTGCTGGCCCACAGCAAGGGGCTGGCCATCCGCTTCCCGGTGTCCGACGTCAACCCGACCGGACGATCCGCGTCGGGTGTCGCCGGGATCAAGATCCCCAAGGACGCCGCGCTCGTGTCCGCCACGGTGGTCTCCGAGCACGGGGACGTGACCGTCGTCGACGCCGACGGTCGGGCCAAGGTCGTCCCCGGTGGGGACTTCCCGCTGCAGGGTCGCGGTGGCAAGGGCGTGCTGACCGGTGTCGACACGTTGGTGTGGGCAGGCTCGGGACGCACCCTGCACGTCCCGACTGCGGAGGGCTGGACGACGGTCCGTCCCGAGACGCTGACCGCCACCTCCCGTGCACGCCCGGCGGTCGAGGCGCTGCCGCCCGTCAGCGGCCAGCCGGTGGCGGAGGACGTCGGCGACGACGCCTGACCCGGCTGCACGACAGGAGCACATGCCATGGAGTTCACCGAGGTCGTGCGTCGCCGCCGGATGGTGCGGCGCTACCGACCGGACCCGGTCGACCCGGTCGTGCTGCGCCGGGTCCTCGACACCGCACGCCGGGGACCGAGCGCTGGCTTCAGCCAGCCCCAGCGGTTCGTCGTCGCCGTTGACCAGGAACCCCGACAGCGGATCGCCGACGCGTGCGGCGAACCCGAGCACGTGGCGCGTGGCCTCCAGCCGTGGCTGTCGGTGGCACCCGTGCACGTGATCCCCTGCGTGGACACCGGGGCCTACGACCGTCGCTACGCCGAACCCGACAAGTCCGCATCGGTCGGCCCCCAGGGCTGGTCGGTGCCGTTCCCGTGGGTCGATGGTGGGGCCGCCTTCGGCATGCTGCTCCTCGCGGCCGTCGAGGAGGGGCTCGGCGCCGGGTTCCTCGCCGTCGACAGCCAGGTGCTGCGGGGCGCAGCGGGGGTCCCCCGGGCTTGGGACCCGATCGGCCTCGTGACGCTGGGACATCCCGTCGAGGACGGCCGGCCGGGGTCGCAGAACCGGCCGCGAGACGACCTGGACGAGATCATCCGATGGGCTGACTAGTTCCTCTGCGGGCGATTAATGACTCCGATGGACCATCAACTCCTCTACGTAACGCGGCGATGCAGAGGGTGTCACCACACGTACGTCACCCGAGGAACCCCCCCATGATCCGTCGCCGCCCCCTGATCGCCGCCACCGTCGCTGCTGCCTCCATGCTGGCCTTCGTGGCCGGTCCGAGCGGCGCTGACGAAACCACCATCACCGTCACCATCGCCGGGGGCAACCTGACGATCGACGCACCCGACACCGTCACCGGGAGCGGTGCGGTCAACAGCGTCGTGACCGTCGACGTCCCATCGGTCGCCATCGCCGACGAGCGGGGGTCGTTGCTCGGCTGGACCGCAACCGCAAGCGCAACGGACCTGACCACCGGCGGTGGGGACGAGACCGGTGAGACGATCCTGGCCGCGAGCCTGCTCTGGGGCACCGACTCCATCACCCCGCACGATGAGCAGGCGGCCATCAGCCTGCCTGCGGGCGGGTCGCTCGGTGTCTCCTCGGTCATCGCCGTGGGGGCTCCGCTCCTCAGCCCCGGCGCCTTCACGGTCGACGGCGCGATCACCGTCCCCGTCCCGGTCACCGCCCGTGCCGGTGAGTACACCGGCACCCTGACCACCACGATCTCCTAGCCCCACCGCCCAGCGAGCGACACGCCGCACACATGTCGACGGCCCGCAGCCGGCCCCGGTTCCATCCCCGGGGCCGGCTGCGCCAGTTATGGTCAGCCCCGATGCGGACCCGATCGATGCTGCTGCCCCGCCTGCTGGGTGTCCTGCTGCTCGCCCTCCTGGCCGTCACCGGTGCGTCTGCCCAGGACGTCAGGGACGGCCTCGGCATCCGCCTGCTGGAGGCACCGGCCGACCGAGTCGATGACCCCCGGGCCCTGTCCTACGTGATCGACCACGTCGCACCCGGCACCACCATCGAGCGCGACTTCGAGGTCACCAACGGCTACGACACCGAATCGCTCCTCGAGCTGTACCCGGTGGCCGCCGAGATCGTCGGCGACGCCTTCGTCCCCGGTGCCGGACGCGAGGGCAACGAGCTGTCCTCCTGGATCACCGTCGACCCGCCGACCGTACGGGTCGCCCCGCGTGGCACCGCCACGGCCACGCTGCGGATCGACGTCCCCCCCGACGCCGTGGAAGGCGAACGCTACGGCGTCGTGCTCGCCGAGCGCGGCCCACCCACCGACGTGGCGGAAGGCGAGCTCGGCGTCGCCGCCCGCGTCGGCATCCGGGTCTACCTGTCGGTCGGCCCCGGCGGGGAGCCGGCCACCGACTTCCGCATCGACTCCCTGACGGGCGCGACCCGGGACGACGGCGTGCGCGTCGTCCGTGCCGAGGTCACCAACACCGGCGGGCGGGCGCTGGACTTCAGCGGCGAGCTGCGCCTCGACCAGGGGCCCGCTGGCCTGACCGCCGGCCCCTACCAGGTGACGCCCGGCACGACGCTGGCCCCGTCGACGACGGTGGACCTCGACGTGGAGCTCGACGACGCCATCCCCAGCGGACCATGGGAAGTCCGCCTGACGTTGACCTCGGGCACGCTGGTCCGCGAGGCGACCGCCCGGCTGGACTTCCCCGACGAGGCCGGGGCCGAAGGTGCCCCACAGGACGCGGTCGTGGTCGACCCCGAGGACGACGACAGCCCACGGGTACCCGTCGTGGCCGTCGGGCTGGGCCTGTTGCTCCTGCTGCTCGTTGCGCTCGCCGTGTGGCTGGGGCGCCGTCGGTCCGGACGCGAACCGACGCCCGGACCCTCGACGGATCGGCCCGGCCGGGCCGCCGGGAGCGATTCGGCACCCGCTGGCTGGGAGGCCCCCGGGCGCCCCGGTCGGACGCCGCCACCGCCGCCCCCGGGGGCACCGTCCGCCGCGGCCCCGCCCCTCGAGTCGCCGCCACCCCCACCACCGGGTCGCGCCCGGTCCGCAGCGTCGGCACCGCCGCCGCCGATGTCACCCTCCGCCACGCCGCCCCGCTCCATGCCGCCCACCTCCGGGGACGATCGCGGCTGATGGCCGCGGCGCTTCGGCGTCACTGGCCCGAACACGAACCGAGATCCTTCGCCGAGACGGCTCAGGACCGGCCCGTACCGGCCGATCAGATCCTGATGAGGACGTTCTCGCCAGGTGCTGCCATCCGTCGCCCCGCCGTCGCGTTCGTCGCGGCTGCCGCGCTCGTGGGTGCCGGTACGGTCCTGCCGGTCGGCGCCGACACCACTGCCCTGACGCTCTCCCTGACCAACTCCGGCACCCTGTCCATCGACGCACCCGCTGCGGCGAGCGCGACGACCGACGTGACCTCGACGTCCGGGGTGACCGCCACGATCCCCGTCAACGGCATCGTCATCACCGACGGCCGCGCCCTGCCGGGGGTCTTCACCGCCACCGCGACGTCCTCGGACCTGACCAGCGGTGCCAACACCATCAGCAACGCCGGGATGATCTGGTTGTCGACCTCGGCCACCACGGGCGGCGGCAGCGCCGCGCCCGGCATCCTCCGGGCCGGCGGTGCCCTGAGCGGCAACGCCATCGTCGCCATCGGCCTGGGCCTGGGGCTCGGGGCCAGCAGCTACACCATCAACGGCACCATCACCGTGCCGATCACGGGCAAGAGCCCCGGCGACTACACCGGCACCCTGACGACCTCGATCAACTGAGCGCCGATCCGCTGGCGCCGCCGCTCCTGCTCGGCCCTCGTGGACACGACAGGTAGAACGGGCCCGTGCCGCACCCCAACCCCAGCACCCCCGCCCGCGCGGCGTCGGTGACCGCACGGTCCCTGCACGGGGCCCTGCTGGTCCTCGTGGTGCTGCTGACGTCGTTCCTGCCGGGAGGTTCCTCCTCGGCGCAGGACCTGCCCCCGCCGGGCATCGGCGTGCGACTGCTCGAAGCGCCCGCCGACCTCGTCGACGACCCGCGAGCCCAGGTGTACGTCATCGACCACCTGCCGCCCGCCACGACGATCGAGCGTCGGTTCGAGGTCAGCAACGGCGAGCCGACCCCGTTCGACGTCGAGCTCTACCCTGTCGCCGCCGACATCCGCGACGATGCCTTCGTCGCCGACGCCGGCAGGCGCCGGAACGAGCTGGCGACGTGGATCACCGTCGAGCCGTCCGCGTTGACCCTCCAGCCCGGCGAACGTGCCGAGGTGGCGATGCGGATCGACGTCCCGGCCGATGCGACACGCGGCGAGCACTACGCGGTCGTCTTCGCCGAACGCCTGCCCGGCGGCGACGTCGATGGGGTCCAGGTCGCCACCCGTGTCGGGCTGCGTGTCTACCTCTCCGTGGGCCCGGGCGGCGCCCCACCCATCGACTTCGAGATCGTCTCCATCCTTCCGGCCCGTGACGACGACGGTCGGCCCGGACTGGACACGCTGGTCCGCAACACCGGCGGTCGCGCGATCGACCTGTCGGGGGAGCTGCAGCTCGCCGACGGACCCGGGGGGACCACCGCAGGGCCCTTCGACGTGGCGCTCGGCACGACCCTGCCACCGGGGGAGGAGGGGACCGTCACCGCACGACTCGGGGCCGCGCTTCCGGACGGGCCGTGGCGGGCCGACATGACGCTACGGTCGGGCCTCGTGGAACGCATGGCAACGGCACGACTGACCTTCCCCTCGGCGGGCGAGGTCGCCGAGGCGGTGGCCGCCGAGTCGACGACCCCCTCCAGCGGGCTCCCGACCGCGGCCCGCGTCGGCGGTGGGCTCGGCCTGCTGGCGATCCTCGCCGTGCTCGGCCTGCTCGTGGGCCGGCGCAGGTCCGGAGACGCGGCGCCGCAGCCGGACGCGCCCCCAGCCCGACCGGCCTGGCCCGCGCCGGATCCTGCGACCGCCGTCCTGCCGCCACCGCCTCGGCAACGCACGAGGCGGGCCGAGCTGGTGCCCGACCCGCCTCGATGACGGTGCTCCGTGTGGCCGTGGTCGCCTAGTCGGCGGCGCCGGCGACGGTCGCGACGGCCTCCTCGAAGCTGTCGACGAACTTCTCCACACCCTCGGTCTCCAGCTCCTTGGTGACCTGGCCGAGGTCAACGCCCAGCTCGGGCAGGCGTGCCAGCAGCGCCAGCGCCTCCTCGACCCGACCGTTCAGGTTGTCGGTGGGCTCGGCGCCGTGGTCGCGCGTGGCGTCCATGGTCGCTTCGGGCACGGTGTTGACGGTCTGCGGGCCGACGAGCTCGTCGACGTACAGGGTGTCGGGCAACGACGGGTCCTTGGTGGACGTCGACGCCCACAGCGGCCGCTGCGGCTTGGCGCCGTCGGCAGCCAGTGACTGCCAGCGCTCGGATGCCGTGACCTCCAGGAACGCGCCGTACGCCGCGCGGGCGTTGGCGATCGCAACCTTGCCGCGGAGCTCGTGCCCCTCGGGCAGCAGGCCGTCGACCTTCGCGTCCACGCGGGAGACGAAGAACGACGCCACGCTGGCGATGTGGTCCAGCTTGCCGCCGGCGTCGCGACGACGTTCCAGGCCCGCCATGTAGGCGTCCATGACCGCACGGTGGCGGTCGACGCTGAACAGCAGCGTGACGTTGACGTTCAGGCCCTCGCCGATGAGGCGGGTGATGGCGGCCAGGCCCGGCTCGGTGCCCGGCACCTTGACCATCAGGTTGGGACGGTCGATCTCCTGCCACAGCGACAGGGCCTCCGACACGGTGCGCTCGGTGTCGAACGCGTGGGCCGGGTCGACCTCGATGGAGACGTAGCCGTCGGCACCGTCGGAGGACTCGTACACGGCTGCGAACTGGTCGCAGGCGGCCACGATGTCGTCCTTCATGACGGCCCACAGGATCTCGCGGGCGTCCGCGCCCTGCTCGACCATCGGGTCGACCTGCGCGTCGTAGGTGTCGTCCTCGGCGACGGCCTTGGCGAAGATCGCCGGGTTGGACGTCAGGCCATGGATCTCACCGGCGCTGATCAGCGTGTCCAGGTAGGCGCCTTCGCCCAGGTAGGACCGCTTGATCGAGTCCAGCCAGATCGCCTGGCCGGCGTCGTGGATCTTCTGAAGCGGGTTCTTGTCGCTCATTCGTCGTCCTCCCATTCCTCGAGCAGGTCCCGGGCGGCGTCGGCGACCGCAGCGGGGGTGAAACCGAACTCCTCGAACAGCACCTCGGCCGGGGCCGATGCACCGAAGTCGTCCATGGCGACGTGGTCGTCGGCCCAGCGCTCCCAGCCGAAGCTGACGCCGGCCTCGACCGACAGCACGGGGGCGTCGCCGCCACCGAGCAGCTCGTCGGCGTAGTCGGGGTCGCCGTCGGCCAGCAGCTCCATGCAGGGCATGGACACGACCCGGACGGCCAGGTCGTCCTCCTCGGCCAGCTTCTCCGCGGCCGCGACGCACAGCTGGACCTCGCTGCCGGTACCGACGAGCACGATGTCGGGGTCTGCGACGTCGTTGAGGGCGTAGGCACCCATGCTGACCTGGTCGGCGGAGGACCCGGTGAGCACCGGCAGGTCCTGCCGGGACAGGGCCAGCGCCGTCGGTCCGTCGGTGCGCTGCACGGCCTCGAGCCAGGCACCCACGGTCTCGCGGGCGTCGGCCGGGCGGATGACCCGCAGGTTCGGGATGGTGCGCAGCGACGCGATGTGCTCGATGGGCTGGTGGGTCGGGCCGTCCTCGCCCAGGCCGATCGAGTCGTGGGTGAACACGTAGATCACGCCGAGGCCGGAGAGGGCCGAGAGGCGCATCGAGCCGCGCATGTAGTCGCTGAAGGTCAGGAACGTGCCGATGAACGGCCGGACGCCACCGTGCAGCACCATGCCGTTGGCCATGCCGGCCATCGCGTGCTCGCGCACGCCGTAGTTGATGTTGCGCGCGGCGAACAGGTCACGGGTGACCGCGCCGGAGCTCTCGATCATCGTCTTGTTGGAGCCGGCGAGGTCCGCCGAGCCGCCGATCAGCTCGGGCACCGTGGCCGCGAGGCGCTGGATGACCGCGCCGCTCGTGGACCGGGTGGCCTCGCTGTGGCCGTCGTCGAACTCGGGCAGGGCGGCGTCCCAGTCCTCGGCGAGCTCGCCGGCGAACGCCCGCTCAAGCTCCTCCGCGAGGTCGGGGTGGGCCTCCTCGTAGCTGGCGTAGAGGGTGTTCCACGCCTCCTCGGCGACCTTGCCGCGCTCGACCTGGCTGGCGGCCTGGTAGACCTCGTCGGGCACCTCGAAGGGCTCGTGGGTCCAGCCGTAGGCCGCCTTGGCGGCCGAGGCCTCCTCCGCGCCGAGCGGCGAGCCGTGGGCCTTGGCGGTGCCGGCCTTGGTGGGGGCGCCGTAGCCGATGGTGGTGCGAACGCGGACGAGGGTCGGGCGGCCGTCGGACTGCTTGGCCTCCTCCATCGCCTTGTCCAGCGCACCGAGGTCGTTGCCGTCGGCGACCTCCAGGGTGCGCCAGCCGTAGGCCTCGAAGCGCTTGACGACGTCCTCGGTGGAGAACGACCAGGAGGCCGGGCCGTCGAGGGTGATCTCGTTGTCGTCCCAGAAGACGATCAGCTTGTCCAGGCCGAGGTGGCCGGCCAGCGAGCACGCCTCGGCGGCCACGCCCTCCATGAGGTCACCGTCGGAGGCCAGCACCCAGGTGCGGTGGTCGACGATCGTGGTGTCCTCGGTGTTGAACCGGGCGGCCAGCATCTTCTCGGCAAGCGCGAACCCGACACCGTTGGCGACACCCTGGCCCAGCGGCCCCGTGGTGGTCTCCACGCCGGGGGTGGCGAAGGACTCGGGGTGACCCGGTGTGCGCGACTCCAGCTGCCGGAAGTTCTTGATGTCCTCCATCGACACGTCGTAGCCCGTGAGGTGCAACGTGGAGTACAGCAGCATGGACGCGTGGCCACAGGACAGCACGAACCGGTCGCGGTCGATCCAGTTCGGGTTGCTGGGGTTGTGCACCAGGTGCTTCGTGAAGAGCGTGTGGGTCAGCGGCGCAAGGCCCATCGGGGCACCGGGATGCCCGGAGTTGGCCCGCTCGACGGCGTCGATGGACAGGGCACGGATGGCGCTGACGGCAAGGGAGTCGTTGTCGGTCACATGGGGCAGGCTATCCGGTCGGGTGGGCGACCGACACCTCGGGCGACACCCGTCCGGGCGTGCGCGCGCGGGTTTGTTGTCCGACCCACCGTGTTCGGGTTGGGGCCGACACGCCCGGAGGGCGTAAACTCCGACGTCCCCCGTGGCCCGCGTGCCCCCTCCGCCGGCCGCCATCCCGACCCGGGGACGCTTCCTCATCGTGCCTGACACGCCTGCCATGCCTTCTTCCGGCTTCCGCCGCCTCGCCGTCGTTGCCGCGATCACCTCCCTCGTGGTGATCGCCATCGGCGGTGCGACCCGTGCCACCGACTCCGGCCTTGCCTGTCCGACGTGGCCCGGATGCTTCAGCGGCGGGGACTTCCTGCCGCCCGTCGACGTGAGCGCCGTGGACGGCCTCGGTCGCTCGGTGTCGGGGATCAACGTGTGGCTGGAGCACAGCCACCGCCTGGTCGCCGGCGTCCTCGGCCTGATGGTCGCCGCGTTGCTGGTGTGGGTGCTGGCCCGCCATCGCCGGACCCCGGGGCTGCTGTGGCCCGTCGTCGGTGCCGCCGTGGCCGTCAACGTCCAGGCCCTCCTCGGTGCCCTGGTCGTGTGGAACCTCGTGAAGGTCGAGCTGGTCACCACCCACCTCGGCCTCGGGACCGCCACCATGGCCCTGCTGGTCCACGTCGCGGCGCGATCCCAGGAGCCCCTGCGCCGACCGTCCCGATCCGAGCGCCTCGTGCGCATGTGGCGCTTCGCCGCCGTCGTGACCGGGGTGCTGTGGCTGCAGATCCTCGTCGGCGGCCACCTCACCGGCGTGATGGGCGGGCTGGCCTTCGTCAACGACCCCGCGCTCGGGCTGTTCTCCATCGGACCGATCACCATGGAGCCGGAGGCCGTCAACGTCGTCCACCGGTACCTGGGCTTCGTGGTCGCCGGCTTGGCGATGGCGACGGCCGGTCGCATGCGTCGTGCGGGGATCGGTGGTGCGGCCCAGGCCTGGGCGCGGGTCGCCGCCTCCCTGACCGGCCTGCAGGTCCTGCTCGGCGTCGCCAACCTGTGGTCGTCGCTGTCGTTCCTGTCCGTCATCCCACACCTGGCCGTGGCCTCGTGGATCCTCGCCGCGATGGTGATGGTCCTGATCAGCCTGTGCCGCGCCGACGAGCAGTCCGCCGTCGACGTCACCACCGACACCCTCGTCGAGGTTCCCGCGTGAGCTCCTCCACCACCACCGAGGTCACCGGCACCAGCGTCGGCGACGTCGTCCGCGCCTACGTCGCGCTGACCAAGCCGAGGATCGTCGAGCTGCTGCTGGTCACGACCCTGCCGGCCATGATCGTCGCGGCCGACGGGCTGCCCTCGGCCGGGCTGGTGTTCGTCACGCTGGTCGGCGGGACGCTCGGGGCGTGCAGCGCCAACGCGTTCAACTCCATCATCGAGCGCGAGGCCGACAAGCTGATGGCCCGCACGCGCCGCCGCCCGATGCCCAACCACCGCATCGAACCGCGCGCCGCCATCGTCTTCTCCGCCCTCCTGCAGGTCATCTCCTTCGGGATGCTCTGGGCGTGGGCGAACCTGCTGACCGCGCTGCTGGTGCTGGCCGCCAACGTCTTCTACGTGCTGGTGTACACCGCCTACCTGAAGCCCCGGACGGTCCAGAACATCGTCATCGGCGGCGCCGCGGGCTGCGTGCCCGTGCTGGCCGGCTGGTCGGCGGTCACCAACGACCTGTCGCTGGTGCCGTGGTTGATGTTCGCCATCGTGTTCCTGTGGACGCCCCCGCACTTCTGGGCGCTCGCGCTGCGCTACAAGGAGGACTACGCCGCCGCGTCGTTCCCGATGCTGCCCGTCGTCGCCGGGACCCTGGAGACGACCCGTCAGATCGTGGGCTACACGTTCATCATGGTCGGCTTCTCCCTGGCGCTCGGCCTCGTGGCCGGTGCCGGACCGCTGTACATGGTCATCGCGATGCTGCTGGGCATCCGTTTCGCGCAGCTGACCCTCCGGTTGCACCGCGTCGGCCTGCGCGCCGAGGCGGACGACGAGGTCCACGGCCCCGCGATGGCGGTCTTCCGCTTCTCCATCGCCTACCTCGGCCTGCTGTTCTTCGCCCTCGCCGCCGACGTCTTCGTCTAGGCCACTGGGGGGAGTTGCCCCCGACGCTGGCGTGTGCGATGCACGCCCATCCGCGCGGTTGATCGCACGCGCCCCAGCCGCTCGTGCGAGGTGCACGCCCTGACGCGCGGCCGATCGCACACGAGTCGCCGGGGTGTGTGCGATCAGCTGACCCCAGGGGAGGGGAGGACACCCAGGCCGCGGGGGTCGGGAACGCCTCGGTGCCACGAGGACGGGTGGCGGCGACGTGGCCGTCTCGACGGGCGGCGTGTGCAGTGCACGCCCCATCGCGGGGCCCATCGCACCCGCCCCAGTCGCTCGTGCGAGATGCACGCCCTGACGCGCGGCCGATCGCACACGAGACGCCGGGGTGTGTGCGATCGACCGCCCCCGGGGGAAGGGGTCGAACCCGGGCCCCGTGGGAGCGGATCGCACCCGGACCCCGTGGGAGGGGATCGCTCCCGGACTCCGGGGGAAGGGATCGCACCCGGGCCCCGTGGGAGCGGATCGCACCCGGACCCCGGGGGAGCGGACCGAACCCGAGCGCCCCACACCGGGGGAGGACAGGGGCGGGGGCGTCGGTCCCGCTACTCCCAGCGGAAGATGCGGGAGGCCAGGATCGGGGCGCCGACGGCCCAGGCGGGGAGGGCGATCAGCGAGGCGACGGGGATGTCGGCGCCGTCGAACGCGGCTCGCAGCCAGTCGGTCAGCGGGGCGGCCGGCAGCAGGCGGGCGCCGAACTGCATGACCTCGGGCAGCCGGTCGAGGGGGAAGATGATCCCCGAGGAGACCAGCAGGACGAGGAACAGCGCGTTGGTCGCCGCCAGGGTCGCTACGGCTCGCAGGCGGCCGGCCATCGACAGGCCGATGCCGACGAACGCCGACGTGCCCAGCAGCAACGCCGGGACGGCGAGGGCCAGCTGGTCCACCTCGGGTCGCCAGCCCAGCGCCAGCGCCACGCCGACCACGACGACCACCTGGGCGATCTCGGTCAGCAGCACCGCCAGCGCCTTGCTGGCGATCAGCTCCCAGCGGCGCAGCGGGGTGGCCCCCAGCCGCTTGAGGACCAGGTAGAACCGCTCGAACCCGGTCTGGATGCCCAACGACACCATGGCCGCACCGATGACGCTCAGCGCCAGGATGCCGGGGGCCAGGAAGGCGACCGGCTCGGTGTCGTCCGGCGTGGGCAGCACGCGGATGATGGAGAAGAAGATGAGCATCCCCGTCGGGATGCCGAACGTGACGATGAGGTTCTCGGCGTTGCGGAGCATCAGCTTCAGCTCCATGACCGTCTGGGCCGACAGCCGGCTGACCGCGCCCATCATCGGCGGGCCTCCAGCGGCATGCCGCCGCCTGCGCCGTCGGGCAACGTGGCCGGCTCGCCGAAGGCCTGGCGCGTCAGCTCCAGGTACGCCGCCTCCAGCCCCTCGCCGCCGGTGGCGATCGAGGTCAGGTGGCGGCCGTTGTCGGCGAACCAGGTCGTGATCCCGACCAGCAGCGACTGCGGGTCCCGGTCCCCGGCGTCGACCAGCCAACGGTCGGCGGTGTCGGCCAGTACCAGCGCGCCGTCCAGCGAATCCGACAGCGACTCGGCGTCGATCCTGTCCGGCGAGGTGACGACGATGCCGGGTGGGGCGTGCGTGGCGATCAGCCCGGCGGGTGAGTCCTCGGCCAGCATCCGGCCGCGCGCCATGATGGCGACCTGGTCGGCCAGCACCTCGGCCTCCTGCATGAAGTGGGTGGTGAGCAGCACCGACGTGCCCTCGTTGCGCAGCCCGCGGATCAGCTCCCAGGTCTGCTGGCGGACCTCGGGATCCATGCCGGTCGTCGGCTCGTCGAGGATCAGCACCTCGGGCCGGCCGACCAGCGCCAGCGCGAGGTTCAGCCGCTGCTTCTCGCCGCCGGACAGGTTCCGGTACTTCGAGCCCGCCACCGTGCCCAGCGCGAGGCGCTCGATCAGGTCGTCGGGGTTCCAGCGGTCCGGGTGCAGGCGGGCGAACAGCTTGAGCACCTCGCGTGGGGTGGCGGCCTGCCAGACCCCACCCTCCTGCAGCATCACCCCGAGCCTGGGCGTCAGCGCGTTGCGGTCACGGACGGGGTCGAGCCCCAGCACCCTCACGGTCCCGGCGTCGGGACGGCGGAAGCCCTCGATGCACTCCACGGTCGTGGTCTTGCCGGCCCCGTTCGGGCCCAGCAGCGCCACCACCTGACCCACGGGCACGGCGAGGTCGACCTGATCGACGACACGCCGGTCGTCGTAGGCCTTCACCAGGCCCGTCACCTCGATCGCCGGGGGAGCGGCACTATCGACCGGCGCGGGCGTTGCGTGCTCGGTGGTTACCATCTGCGACCCGCCAGTATGGCAGGAGGAACCGATCCGTCCCCCACCCACGCCTGCACCATGAGCCCAGCCAAGGTCGCGATCACCGGTCTCGGCGCCGTCAGCCCGCACGGCGTCGGCGTGGCCGCGCTGTGGGACGGGCTGCTCGTCGGCCGCTCCTGCGCGGCACCGATCACCCGCTACGACGCCAGCGCCCATCGCGTTCGCTTCGCCTGCGAGGTCCCCGGAGACCTGTCCGACAGGTTGCCGAGGCGACTGCTGCGCCAGACCGATCCGTTCGCCCGCTACGCCCTCGTGGCAGCGGAGGAGGCGCTGGCCGACGCGGGACTGCTCGCCCCGGACGCGGGCGCGGTACGACTGCCGGTCGAGGGGATCGACGCCGACCGTGTGGCCGTCGTGATCGCCTCCGGAGCGGGCGGGATGGACGAGCTCACCAGCCAGCACCAGCGGCTGATCGACGGGGGACCCGGACGGGTCCGGCCCTACCTGTCCATCGCCATGCCCCTCAACATGGCCGCCGGGCAGGTCGCCATGCGCCACGGGCTCCGCGGGCCGGCCAGCGCCGTCGTCTCCGCGTGTGCGTCGGCCGCTGACGCCATCGGGTCGGGCCTGGACCTGCTGCGGGCCGGCCGCGCCGACGTGGCCGTCGTCGGCGGGGCGGAGGCGGCCGTCAACTCCCTGACGATGGCCGGGTTCGATGCCGCCGGGGCCATGTCGCGTCGCAACGACGACCCCACGACCGCCAGCCGTCCCTTCGACGTCGACCGTGACGGCTTCGTCGCGGGGGAGGGGGCGGCGATCCTGGTGCTGGAGACCGCCGAGCACGCGGCGGCACGGGGGGTGACGCCGCTCGCATGGCTGGCGGGCTACGGCGCCTCCAACGACGCCTTGGACCCCAGCAGCCCCGCCCCCGACGGCGAGGGCGCCGTCCGGGCCATGCGGATCGCGCTGGCCGACGCCGGCCTCGAGCCCGGGGACATCGACCACGTCAACGCCCACGCCACCTCCACCCCGGTCGGTGACCTGGCGGAGGCCACCGCCATGGCGACCGTGTTCGGCGAGCACCGTCCGGTGGTCACGGCGCCCAAGTCCTCCTTCGGCCACCTCATGGGCGCCGCTGGGGCCATCGAGGCGGTGGCGACCGTGCAGGCGCTCCGCCACGGCATCGTCCCGGCCACCCTCAACACCCTCCGCCAGGATCCCGCCTGTATGGTCGACCTCGTCCTCGGGCATCCTCGGGAGGGCCGCCTGCGGGCAGCGATGTCGTCCTCCTTCGGGTTCGGCGGCCACAACGCCGTGCTGGTCGTCACCAGGGCGGGTCACGACCCCCACGACAGGGACCGCTAGATGCCATCGCCAGCCCTCGAGCCGGTCGCCCACCTGGGCACGACGGTCCAGGCCTTCGTCGGCCGGCCGGCCAGCCACGACGCGATCCTCAGGCGTGCGGCACGACGGTTCGGACGCCGTCAGGCGGTCGTGGCGCCGGCTGGGACCCTCACCTACGCCGAGCTGCACGGCGCGGTCGACAGCGCGGCAACGGCGGTGCGGTCCATCGTCGACGAGGGCGCCACGATCGCCGTTGCGATGGGGCACGACCTGCCGTTGTTCCTCCTGCCGTTCGTCGCCAGCCGGGCAGGGGTGACCGTCCTGCCGCTCAACACGAGCCTCTCGCCGTCGGCGTGGCGCGACCAGCTGGACCGGGCTCGCCCCACGGTCGTCGTCGCCGACGAGCACCACATCGAGGCCGCGCGGACCGCAGCGTTCGGGACCGACACCACGGTGGTCGAGGCAGACCGCGGGTGGTCCGTGGACGGTCCTGCGGACCCCGACGCCTTCGAGGAGGCCGATCCCGACCAGACCCTCGCCCTGATCGCCACCTCGGGCACGACGGGGGTCCCGAAGATGAGCAGGGTCACCACCGGGGGGCTGATCCACGCGGCGATGGGCTACGTGCACCTCCTCGGGCTGGACGGCACCGACCGGTCGTTCGTGTGCCTGCCGCTGCACTACATCGGCCCGTTGTCGGCGCAGACCACCACCATGCCGCTGGTCGGTGGGGTCAACGTCATCCCCGCCGAGACCACGCCCCACCGTGCCGCCCGCACCATGGCCAGGGCCAACATCACCTACGTCGACGCCGTCCCGGCCTGGCTGGGGATGCTCGCGCGTGCCGGCGAGACGGCGATCCCGACGTGGCGCACCCTGATCTACGGCGGCGCGCCCATGCCGCCGGAGACCGCATCGACGCTTGCCCGCCGGTTCCCCGACCTCCGGCTGTGGGACGTCTGGGGGCTGTCGGAGACCCATGGGCCGGCCACGGCGCTGCGCTACGACCCCTCGGCGCCACCGATGCCCGGGACGGTCGGTCGTCCGCTCCCCGGGGTCGAGATCCGCACCGACTCCGATCCCGGCGAGCTGCTGGTCCGCGGCGCCAACGTCACCCCCGGATACGCCGACGACGCCGATGTCACCGCGTCGGTCATCGTGGACGGCTGGCTTAGCACGGGGGACATCGGCACCGTCGGCCCGGACGGCACCGTCCGGCTGCTCGACCGTGCCAAGGACGTGATCATGCGGGGCGGCGCCAACGTGTTCTCCGTGGAGGTCGAGCAGCTGCTGGCCAGCAATCCCGATGTCGTCGAGGCCGCCGTCTTCGGGGTGCCCGACGGCCTGCACGACGAAGCCGTGTTCGCGACAGTCGTCCTGCGGTCCGGCTCCGAACTGGACGTGATGGCGCTGCGTGCGCTGGTCGACGACGGCATCGGTCGACACGCCGTCCCCCGGCGGGTCACCGCCGTCGACGCCCTGCCCCGCAACGCCACCGGCAAGATCGACAAGGCCGCCCTGCGCGCCGAGGCCCTCGAGGGTCGACGGACGCTGCACGACCCGGCCCCCCAGCGGTAGCGGAGGACCACCCCATGTCATCACCCATCCACACCCGTGTCGCCCAGGTCATCGACGACCTGTTCGGCGTGCCAGCCAGCGCGCTCCACGACGACGTCGAGCTGCAGGACGGCCTCCAGCTGGACTCGCTGTCGGTCATCGAGCTGCAGGTCGCGATCGAGGACACCTTCGACATCCGCTTCGACGAGGCCGATTCCGCTGACGTCACCACCTATGGCAGGCTCGTCGCGGCCGTCTCCGACGCACTGGACAGAAAGGCACGATCCGCATGAGCACGATGGCGCTGGTGTTCCCCGGACAGGGCAGCCAGCAACCCGGCATGGCCGAGGCCTGGCAGGACCACCCGTCCTTCGCACGCTGGGCCGAGGCCGACGACGTGCTCGGGCTCGACGTGTCCCGGCTGGGCCTGCACGCCCCGGCTGAGGAGCTGCGCGAACCGAGGAACTGCCAGATCGCGTTGTTCGTCCACCACGTCGTGCTGCTGGAGGCCTGGCGGGCCACCACCCCCGGCGCCGGCCCGGCGTTCGTCGCCGGGCACTCGTTGGGCGAGTACGACGCGCTCGTCGCCGCCGACGTCCTGGACTTCGCCAGCGCGCTGCGCCTGGTCGACGTCCGGGCCCGCGCCACCCAGGACGCGGCCGACGACATGCCGGGCACGATGATCGCCGCGCTCGGCTTCGAGGTGGAGGAGGTGACCGACGCCTGCGAACGGGCCGGTGCCCACGTCGCCAACGACAACGCCGTCGGCCAGATCACCGTCAGCGGCACCGTCGAGCAGCTCGCGGAGGTCAAGGCGATCCTGGCCGAGGGCAAGGGCAAGGTGCGCGACATCCCCGTCGGCGCCGCCTACCACTCGCCGCACATGGCCGCCGCGGTCGGCCCGCTGGGCGAGGCGCTGGACGCTGCCCCGTTCGCCGACGCCACCGTGCCCGTCGTCGCCAACGTCGACGCCGCCCCCCACACCGCCGCGACCGAGTGGCCCACCCTGCTGCGTGACCAGGTCACCAGCCCCGTCCGCTGGCGCGAGAGCGTGCTGACCATGCGCGACGCCGGTATCGAGCAGGTCGTCGAGCTCGGCGCCACGGCCGTGCTGACCGCCATGATCAAGCGCATCGACCGCGGCATCGACCGCATCGCCATCACCACTCCCGAGGACCTGTAGGCCGATGACCGACCAGCCAACCGACGACCGCACCTGGGCGCTGGTCACCGGCGCCTCCAAGGGCATCGGCGCCGCCACCGCCGTCGCACTGGCCCGGCAGGGACGCAACGTCCTGGTCGGCTACGGCGGCGACGCCGATGGCGCGGCTGCCGTCGTGACCGCCTGCGAGGACGCCGGCGTGACCGCCCGCGCGGTCCAGGCCGACCTGTCCACGTCCATCGACCCCCTGGCCGAGGCCGCGGAGGACGTCGGCGGGGTGGCCGTCCTGGTCAACAACGCCGGGATCACCGCCGACGGCCTGGTCTTCGGCATGGACGACGACGCGTTCGCGAGGGTGCTGGACGTCAACCTGACCGCGTCCTTCCGGCTGTCGCGTGCCGTGCTCCGCCGGATGCTCCGCGCCCGCTTCGGCCGCATCGTCAACGTCACCAGCGTCGTCGGCCTGCACGGCAACGCCGGCCAGGCCAACTACGCCGCCTCCAAGGCCGGCCTCGTGGGGCTGACCAAGTCGCTGGCCCGCGAGGTCGGCAAGCGCAACATCACCGTCAACGCCGTCGCCCCCGGGTTCATCAGCACCGCCATGACCGACGACGTCGACACCAGCGACATGCTGGACCGGATCCCCGCCGGCCGCCTGGGCGAGGCCGAGGAGATCGCCGCCGCCATCGCGTTCCTCTGCAGCGACGAGGCCGCCTACGTCAACGGGACCGTCCTGCAGGTCGACGGCGGCCTGTTCGCGTGAGCACGGCCGACGCCGACGGCCCGACGCCGCCCCCGCCGGGCACGGCCGTCGTCGGTGACGGACCCTCCACCCCGCCCATGCGGGTCAGCCATGCGGTGCTGGGCCCGACGGTCCTGTGGTGGCTGCGGGCCACGGTGACGGGAACGGGCCAGGTGCCGGCGTCCGGCGGGGCCCTGCTGGCCGCCAACCACCGTTCCTTCCTCGACCACTTCGCCATGGGCGCAGCCAGCCCCCGGCCGATGCGCTTCTTCGGCAAGGCATCCCTCACCGAGGGGATCGGGGGTCGCTACAACGTCGCCATGGGCATGATCCCGGTCAAGCGGGGCACGGCCGACCTCGGGGCCCTCGACGTCGCCGTGGAGCTGCTGCGGGCGGGCGCGTTGATCGGCATCTTCCCCGAGGGCACCCGCTCCACCGACGGCCGGCTGTACCGCTTCCGTTCGGGCATGGCCCGCATGGCCGCCGCCGCGGAGGTCCCGATCGTCCCGGTCGGCATGACCGGCATGGCGACGGTCTGGCCACGCGGACAGTCGCGACCCTCGATGCGCCGCCCGCGCAGGGGAGTGGTGGGGGTGCACTTCGGCGAGGCCGTCCACCTGCCCGACGACTCGCCCCGGTCCCGCCGGCAGGCCACCGTCGCGGTGCACGACCAGGTGGCGTCGTTGTGCGGCCAGCCGCTGGCCGACGGGTTCGCGGAGATCCCCGACTCCTGACGGGTCGCCGGACGGTGGCCCCGCCGACCCTCGGGCAGGTCGGTGAGCCACTGCCCGGTTGTCACTGTTGGGGCGTCGGGTGGGTCCGCGGCCGTGGTCTACCCTGACGGCGATGAGCGACATCACCATTCCCGCCGACCTGCTTCCCGCCGACGGCCGCTTCGGCTGCGGCCCCTCCAAGGTGCGCCAGGAGTCCGTCGACCGCCTCGCCGCGGCCGCCCCGACCATCCTCGGCACCTCCCACCGCAAGCCTGCGGTGAAGGACATCGTCGGGCGCATCCGCTCGGGGATGAAGGAGTACTTCGGCCTTCCCGAGGACTACGAGGTCGCCATCACCAACGGTGGCGCCACGTTCTTCTGGGACGCCGCCTGCTACGGCCTGATCGAGCGGCGTTCCGCACACGCGGTGTTCGGCGAGTTCTCCTCCAAGTTCGCCAAGTCCGCCGAGATCGCCCCGCACCTGGAGTCGCCGATCACGGTGGAGTCCGAGGTCGGCACCCACCCCACGTTGGAGCGCATCGAGGGCGTCGACGTCTACGCGTTGACCCACAACGAGACCTCCACCGGCGTGACGGCACCGGTGACCCGACCCGCCGGCAACGGCCTGGTCCTGGTCGACGCCACCTCCGGCGCCGGCGCCATCGAGTTCGACCCCACCGAGGTCGACGCCTACTACTTCTCCCCGCAGAAGGCCTTCGGCGCCGAGGGTGGCCTCTGCGTCGCCCTGCTGTCGCCGGCGGCACAGGCCCGCATCGGCGGCATCCGCGCGACCGGTCGGCCCACGCCGCCGTCCCTCGACCTGTCGATCGTCCTGGACAACTCCGCGAAGGACCAGACCTACAACACGCCGGCCGTGTCCTCGCTGTTCCTCCTGGCCGACTCCGTGGAGTGGCTGCTGGCCGAGGGTGGCCTGTCCGCCGTCGCCAAGGACTGCCGCGAGAAGTCCGGCATCGTCTACGGCTGGGCCGAGGAGCGCGACTGGGCGACCCCCTTCGTGACCGACCCGGCCGACCGCTCGCCGGTCGTGTGCACCATCGACCTCGACGACGCCATCGACGCCTCGCAGGTCTCCAGCGTCCTGCGGGCCAACGGCATCCTCGACACCGACGCCTACCGCAAGCTCGGTCGCAACCAGCTTCGCCTGGGGCTGTTCCCCGCCGTCGACACCGCCGACGTCGAGCAGCTCGTCGCCGCCATCGACCACGTCGTCGAGGCGCTGACCGCGTAGCCCTCCTCCTGCTCGGGAGGAGTTCGGGGCACCGACGTCGAACCCAGCCGGAAAGCCCTCCGTTTGCTTTCCGAAAGGTCCTCGACCGATGTCGTTGTCCCGACGCATGTTCCTCGGCCGCGCCGCGTCCACCGCGGCCGCCGCTGGCGCGTTCTCCCTCCCCACCCTGATCGGCGCCCCCGCGTTCGCGCAGGACGGCTCCGCCCCGAAGACGCCCTTCGAGGCCAAGGGCAGGACCTCCTGGACCACCCACGCCGAGGAGCTGGACTTCTTCGACTCCATCCTCGGCACCAGGTCGCCGAACCGCTTCACGATGGAGGTCATCGGCGAGACCGACCTCGACGACTGCACGCGGCGCGACGGCAGCACGGGCACCCTGCCGGTGCACCTGTTCGCCTTCGGCACCGACGAGACGGGTGACGTCGCGACGCCGGGCACCCGGCCGACGGTCTACATCCTCTGCTCCCAGCACGGCAACGAGCCTGCGGGCCGTGAAGCCGGCATCGAGCTGATCCGCGACCTCGCCTTCACCACGGACGCGACGCTGCTGGAGCTGCTGTCGAAGGTGAACATCATCGTCACCCCCACCGCCAACCCCCGGGGTCGGCAGCGCAACGCCCGCGAGAACGGGGTCACCGACATCAACCGCGACCACCTCAACCTGCGGACCAACGAAGCCCGCGCCTACGCGGCGGCCGGCAACGAATGGCGTCCGTACATGATCGTGGACCACCACGAGTACGGCCCCGGCCAGCCGGTCCTCTACGACGACGACGTGCTGTACCTGTGGCCCCGCAACCTCAATGTCGACGAGCAGGTCCGGGCCGGCGCCAAGGAGTTCTGCCTCGACTACGTCAAGGTCGACTGCGAGGCCGCCGGCTACACCGCCGACGAGTACGGGCTGGCCAAGGTCGGTCCGAACTACGGGCCGCTGCAGACCCCCGTCGGGGCCCCGACCGGTGTCCAGACGGCCGGCGACTGGGACGACGGGATCGCTCGCAACGCCACCGGCCTGCGCAACGCCATGGGCATCCTGGTGGAGTCGGCCGTGTCGGCTCGTCCCCACGACCCGTCGGAGGCCACCAACAACCTGTTCCGCCGTGTGGCGTCCCAGCGCGTCGTGATGGACGCCGCGATCCGCCACCTCGCCGAGAAGGGCGAGGCGTCCATGGCCATCACGGCCGGCGCGCCCGTCCGCCGGGCGGAGGACGGCGCCGACCAGGGGACCGTCTGGTTCGACGGGCAGGACGAGGCCCACCCCAGCACCGACCTGGCATCGCTGCAGCCCCGGACGTTCGACGACCCCGGCGCGAAGGAGTACCGCATCCCGGCCTCGGCGTTGACCCAGGACGAGGGCGTCCACGGGACGCTGACCGGGGTGCTGGGCCTGCACGAGGTCGAGTGGACCGTCGACGGTGACCAGGCCGTGTTCCCGATGGCCCAGCAGTCCAAGAACGTGATCCCCCTCCTGCTGGACTCCCGGGCCGAGCGCAGCACGGTCAACGGGACACCCAGCTACTAGCCCCAGCCACCCCGCCGCCCCCTTCGCCACCACGGCGGAGGGGGCGTCGCCGTTCCCCACCCGTCCCTCCTGCACCCGGGGTGTGTCGCCCAACCACGACGGGTGGCCGGTTCGGCGACACGGTGGTGGGCGAGGGGTCGCGCCCGCCCGGGGGTGTGTCGCCCAACGACGACGGGTGGCCGGTTCGGCGACACAGTCCGGGGTGTGGCGTCCGACGGTGACCCGAGGACGCCAGCTGGCGCACCCGAACAGAAAAAGCCGAAGAGCCGGCCCCCGCCGTGGGACCGGCTCTTCGCTCCCGCCTTTAGGAGAGGGCGCTCCCGCCAAGGGCGCCGCTATGAACAGTATTCGCCAAAGGCGGTCGGGTTTCCTGCCGGACTTCGAGAAATTTGTTCCGTCCGCCGGAGCGGACCGGCGGGGGAGGAGGTGCAGCCCTCCGGCCCCGGTCGACCCACCGTCCCCCACCGGGGGACCCGGTCGCCCCCCACGGCGCCCCACCGGGCCCCCACCAGGACCCCCGAACGACCCCCCACGTCCCCTCCGACGCGCGAAACCGCCCGGATGACGGCCGGGGACGGCGGCGAAGCGCGCTCCTATGGCATCGGAGGTGCGTGGCCACCCACCATCCACCACCACGTTGACCTGCGCTTTTGCAACTACTGTTAAGAAGAGTGAAGAGAAGTGGGGTCGTGTGGTTGACCCGGTGGGTGGTGGTGGGGCACAGTGGGTGCAGAAGGAGAACAGTGGAGGAACAGGACGACAGCGCCGAGTTCCTTGGAACCCATCACCACGCGATGGACACCAAGGGTCGGTTGGTGTTGCCCGCCACCTTTCGCGAGCTACTGAAGGAAGGAATGGTCATGACGATCGGCTACGACAACTGCCTCACGCTGCAGACGCCGTCGCAGTGGAAGAAGACGCTGACCACCCTCCGCTCGCTGAAGACCTCCAACCCGCGCGAGCGGCTGTTCACCCGCCTCGTGGCCAGCAACGCCGAGCCCCAGACCCTGGACAAGCAGGGTCGCATCTCCATCCCGCAGGACCTGCGGGAGTACGCACGCCTGGACAAGGACGTCGCCGTCGTCGGTGCCGTCACCCGCGTGGAGATCTGGGACGCGGCCCGCTGGGACGAGTACGAAGGCGGCGGCCTGTCCAACCTCGCCGAGCTGTCCGCCGAGTTCGACATCAACATCTTCTAGGAGCCCTGGTGCAGACCTTGTATCGACCGTTGGATCGGCTCGGCCTCGTCGACGCCGGGGTTCCCACGCGCCGTGCCGCCGTCGTGGCACCCCTGGCCGGCTCGCTGCTGATCTCGGGAGGGGTGGCACTGTGGCTGTTCAGCTGATCGCCCCGTCCTGGCACCGTCCGCGTCGCGCCCACCGACCGAGGATCCACCCGAGAGTCATGGCCAGCGCACCACACGATCCCGTCATGGTCGACCGCATCGTCGATCTCCTCGCCGTCACCGACGACCGTCCCGCGGTCCTCGTCGACTGCACGCTCGGCGCGGCCGGCCACGCCGCCCGCCTGCTCGCCGCCAGCGGGCCCAACACCCACCTCGTCGGCTTCGACCGCGACCCCGACGCGCTGGACCTGGCCCGCCGCCGCCTGGCCGCATTCGCCGACCGCGTCACCCTGGTGCACGCCCCCTTCGACGAGTTCACCGAACACGTTGCCCCCGTCGTCGCCCAGCACGGCCCCCTCATGGGCGTCCTCTACGACCTCGGCGTGTCCTCCATGCAGCTCGACACCCCCGGGAGGGGCTTCTCCTTCCGTGCCTTCGGGCCCCTCGACATGCGCATGGACACCACCTCGCCCACCACCGCCGCGGAGTTCGTCAACGCGGCCAGCGAGACCGAGCTGGAGCGCATCCTCTCGGAGTACGGCGAGGAGTCCCACGCCAAGCGCATCGCCCAGGCGATCGTCGCCAACCGTCCCTTCACGACCACGGTCGGCCTCGCCGACCTCATCGCCCAGGCCATGCCCCGCACGCAGCGTCGCAAGGACCGCGCCAAGGGCATCCACCCCGCCACCCGCGCCTTCCAGGGCCTGCGGATCGCGGTCAACTCAGAGCTCGAACGCTTCGGTGCCTCCCTTCCCCAGGCACTGGAGCTGGCGGCGCCCGCCCCCGGAACATCCCCCCGCGACGGTGACGTCGACGGCCGGGGCGGGCGCACCGCCAACACCCACGATCGTGGCGGTCGCATCGCCACGCTCGCCTATCACAGCCTGGAGGACCGTATTGCCAAACGGTTCTTCTCCGACGCGGCCGATGGCTGCATCTGCCCTCCGGGTCTCCCGGTGTGCGGCTGCGGTCGCGTCCCCCTTCTCTCCCACGTCACCCGCAAGGGCGAGCGCCCCTCCGAAGAAGAGGTGGCCCGCAACCCGCGCGCCCGTTCGGCGACGCTGCGGGTCGTCGAGCGCCTGTCCGCGGACGACGCCTCCGACGACCAGCTCGGGACCCGGTGACGCCGGATGACCGCCGTCGCGCAGCTGCCACGCCGTGGCAGCACCACCGCCCGCGCCCGAACCGAGGCGTTCCTGGTCGCCGCAGGCCTGGCGACCGCCCCGAGCGGCCGCCCTGCAGGTCCGACGAGCCAGCAGGCCGCCGACGCCCGCCGGGCCGCCGCTGAACGTCGTCGGGCGGCCGTCCGGGCCGTCCCCGATCACCGCAGGGACCCCTTCCGGCTGGCCGCCCCGCTGGTCGCCGCACTCGCCGTGACCATCGTGGTCCTCGGCGTCCTCGGGGTCGTGGCGCTCAACGCCCTGGCCGCCGAGGCGTCCTTCGAGGCCCGAGCGCTGGAACAGGAGATCTCCGACCTGACGCTGCACCACGACGACCTCGTCGCCGCGGTCGCGCAGCTCGAGTCCCCCAACCGGGTTCGGGACGTTGCGCTCGGCCAGCTGGGGCTGATGGAGCCCGAGGTGCCGGGGTTCCTCGAGATCGACCCGGCCGACATGCCGGCGCCGCAGCCCAAGCCCATGGTGCGGACAGGGAGCTGACCACGTGACGTCCGGCACCATCACCCGCACCCGCCGCTCGCGGACCACCACCCGGCCGACCACGTCACCCCTCCCGACCCAAGGCGCACGAACCGTCACCGCGCCGTCCTCGCCGCGGCGTCCACCCGCCGCGCCCGGCCGTCCGCGAGCCCCGCGACCACCCGCCCCGCCGTCGCTGGCCGCCGGGCTGCTCATCGCCACCCACGACGCGCTCGCGCGAGCCCTGCAGCGGGCGAAGTGCTCCCGTCGCCTGCTCGCGCTCCTGCTGATCTACGTGCTCCTCACCCTGCTCATGGGGTGGCGCCTGGTCACCGTCCAGATCGTCGCCGCCGAGGACTACAGCGAGCTCGCCCGCCGGCAGACCCAGCGCGAGGTCGACCTGCCCGCCACCCGGGGGGCGCTGACCGACCGCGAGGGCGACCCACTGGCCATGAGCCTGTCGGCCGCCACGATCTTCGCCAACCCCCGGCTGCTGGCCGAGAACGACATCGACCCCTACGTCCTGGCCTCCCGGCTGTCGGAGCCCCTGGGGCGCACCGTCGTCGACCTGGTGGAGGACCTGACGGCCGACCGGGAGTTCGTCTTCCTCGGTCGACAGCTGCCGCGTGCGGTCGGTGAGGAGATCACCGCCATGGAGCTCGCCGGCATCGGCGTGCTCGAGGAGCCCAACCGGGTGTACCCGGCCGACCGGATCGCCAGCCAGGTCGTGGGCTGGGCCGGGGTGGACAACAGCGGCCTCGCCGGGATCGAGCTGCAGTACGACGAGGCCCTCGCGGGTGTCGCCGGCACCCTGCGCCTCGAACGTGCCCCCGGTGGGCTGGAGATCACCGCCGCCCCGCGCGAGGTCGTGCCCGCCACCGCCGGCGCCGACATCCGGCTGACCATCGACCGCGAGGTGCAGTTCGCCACCGAGGAGATCCTGGTCGAGGCCGTCGAGACCTACGACGCGATCGGCGGCTCGGCGGTGGTGCTCGACCCGCGGACCGGCGAGATCCTCGCCATGGCCAGCGTGCCCTCCGTGGCGCCGACCGCCTTCGCCGACGCCGAGCCCTACGCCCGACGCAACCGGGCGGTGACCGACGTGTTCGAGCCGGGCTCGGTCAACAAGGTCATCACCATCGCCGGGGCCATCGAGGACGGCGTCATCGGCCCCGACCAGAGTTTCGAGGTGGCTGACCGGATCGCCATCGGCCCGGAGGTCTTCAACGACTCCAGCGGCCACGCGACCAGCTGGTGGTCGGTCAACGACATCATCGCCAGGTCCTCCAACGTCGGGACGATCAAGATCGCCCAGGCGCTGGGGGAGGAGCGGCTGTACCACTACGTCACCGAGTTCGGCCTGGGTCGTCCGACCGGGCTGGGCTTCCCGGGCGAGTCCAACGGCCTGCTCGCCGAGGTCGACGACTGGTCGATCTCCAGCCTGCCGACCATCGCCATCGGCCAGGGGGTCTCCGCCACGCTCGTGCAGGTCGCCCAGGCCTTCGGTGTCATCGCCAACGACGGCACCTACGTCCCGCCGAGCCTCGTCCAGGGCACCGTCGACGCCGACGGGGTCTTCACCCCGGCCGAGACCGCCGAACCCCGGCAGGTCGTGTCCCCCGAGACCGCCGAGACCGTCGCCGCGATGCTGGTCGACGTGATCGAGTCCGACGTCGGCACCGGGAGCCGGGCCGCCGTCCGCGGCTACAGCGTGGGCGGCAAGACCGGGACGGCGCAGAAGCCGCTGGAGGGTGCCCGCGGGTACCGGGAGGACGCCTTCATCGCGACCTTCGCCGGCTTCGCCCCCGTCGAGGACCCGCAGGTGGTCGTCGCCGTCATGCTGGACGAACCTACGCCGCACTACGGCGGACTGTCCGCGGCGCCGACGTTCAGCCGGATCATGGAGTTCGCGCTCCGTGACCAGCGCATCGCGCCGCACACCCCGCAGATGCCGCTGCCGGTCGGCCAGCGCCTCGGCAACACCTTCGCGACGGCGCCCGACCCGACGGAGGCAGCCAGCGAGGACGTCACCGGCGACGCGACCGACGACACGTCCTCCGAGGCCGAATCCTCGGGCGGTGACGACGGTGCGGACGGCTGATCGCGGGCTGTACCTGGGGTCGCGTGTCCGGTCGACCACGACCCCTCCCGGCTTCTCGGGGACCTCGGCCGTATCCTCGGGCCGGCCCAGACGCCGGCCGACGGGGCCGGCGCGACGACCACGGCGACTCCCCCTCGTGCCCCCATCCGAACTTCCCGGCCCGTCCCTGACCGACCTGGCCGACCTGCTGCCCGACGCCGTCCTGCACGGTGTCGGCCGATCGGTCGTGACCGACGTCACCCATGACAGCCGCATGGCCGGCCCCGGTGTGCTGTTCGCGGCACGGCCCGGCGAACGGGCTGACGGGCACGACTTCGCGCCCGCGGCCGTCGATGCAGGCAGCCCCGCCCTGCTGGTCGAGCGCCATCTGCCCGACCTGCCCGTCGACCAGCTGGTCGTCCCCTCGGTCGCCGACGCCATGGGCTGGGCGGCCGCCGCCGCACACGGCAACCCCAGCGACAGCCTGGACGTGCTCGGGGTGACCGGCACCAACGGCAAGACGACGACCGCCTACCTGCTGGACGCGATCTGGCGCACCGCCGGACGCCGGACCGGCCTGGTCGGCACCGTGGAGACCCGGATCGGCAGCGAGGTCATCGCTGGCGTGCGGACCACCCCCGAGGCCACCGACCTGCACCGCCTGTTCGCCCGCATGCGCGACGACGACGTCACCGCGGCGTCCATCGAGGTGTCCAGCCACGGGCTCGCGCTCGGGCGCCTCAACGGGGTGCGCATGCGCGCGGCGCTGTTCACCAACCTCAGCCAGGACCACCTCGACTTCCACCACGACATGGCCGACTACTTCGAGGCGAAGGCCCGGCTGTTCACGCCCGCCTTCGTCCCGGCAGCAGCCATCACCGTCGACGACGAGTGGGGGCAACGCATGGCCGAGCGAGCGCGGTCGGCCGGCCTGACGGTGCTGACGGTCTCACGGCACGGCGACGCCGACGTGACGGCCACCGACGTGGTCACCGGTCCCGACGGCGCCAGCTTCACCGCGGTGGTGGAGGGCAGTCGGCACGACGTCCGCATCGGCATCCCCGGTGACTACAACGTGACCAACGCCCTGGGGGCCATCGCCACGGCCCACCTCGCGGGGGTCGACGTCGACGTGGCGGTGGCTGGCGTGGGCGCCATCGCAGGGGTCCCCGGGCGCATGGAGCGGGTCGACGCCGGCCAGCCCTTCGCCGTCCTGGTCGACTACGCCCACACGCCCGACTCGGTGACCAACGTCCTGGACAGCGCTCGCCGGCTGACCGACGAACGAGTCCTCGTCGTCCTCGGCTGCGGCGGCGACCGTGACGCCGGCAAGCGTCCGCTGATGGCGCGTGCTGCCGTTGCCGGTGCCGACGTCGCCGTCCTCACCAGCGACAACCCGCGCAGCGAGGACCCCGAGGCCATCCTGGACGACATGGTCGCGGGCCTGGCCGACCCGGCCGCCGCCATCCGGATCACCGATCGCGCCGCCGCGATCACCCACGCCCTGCGGCAGGCCCGGCCCGGTGACGTGGTCGTGATCGCCGGGAAGGGCCACGAGCCGTACCAGGAGCTGGCCGACGGCCGGATCCACTTCGACGACCGCGAGGTCGCCCGCAACATCCTCCAAGAGGTGCAGTAGATGATTCCCCTGGCCGTGGCCGCCGTCGCCGACATCGTCGGTGGCGACCTGGTCGCCGACTCCGACAACCGCATCACCGGTGTGGCGATCGACAGCCGCCGGGTGATGGCCGGCGACCTCTTCGTCCCCCTCGTCGGCGAGCACAGCGACGGGCACGACTGGATCGAGGCGGCAGTCGCCGCCGGCGCGACCGGCTTCCTGTGCGACGAGGCCCACGCGGGCCTCGCCGAACGGCTGCCCGGCGGCATCGTCGTCGACGACCCCCTCGACGCCCTCACCGGCCTGGCCGCGTGGGTGCGCGACGAGGTCGATCCGATCGTGATCGCCGTCACCGGATCCAACGGCAAGACCACCACCAAGGACCTGACGGCTGCCGCCATCGGTGAGGCCCGGGTCACCGTCGCCAACCCCGGGTCGTTCAACAACGAGATCGGGCTGCCGCTGACGCTGTGCCTGCTGACGGCCGAGACCGAGGTGCTGGTCTGCGAGATCGGCGCCCGCGGCATCGGCCACATCGCCGAGGTCATGCCGATGCTGCGCCCCGACGTCGCCATCGTGACCACCATCGGCGGTGCCCACATCGGCGAGTTCGGCTCCCTCGACGCCATCGTGCAGGCCAAGGGCGAGCTGGTGGAGGGCCTGTCGGAGGAGGGCGTGGCCGTCCTCAACGCCGACGTCCCCGAGGTCGCGGGCCTCGCCGAGCGCAGCCCCGGCCGGGTCGTCACCTTCGGCAACGCCGCGACCGCCGACCTGCACCCCCACGACGTGACCGTCGACGAGGCCGCCCATGCCGTGCTCACCATCGGTGACGTCACCGTCCGGTTGCCGCGCCCGGGCATGCACAACGTCGGCAACGCCCTCGCCGCCCTGGCTGCCGCCGAGGTCGTCGGCGTCCCTCGTGACGTCGCCGCGGCCGGCCTGGCCAGCGCCGGCGTCTCGCGCTGGCGCATGGAGGTCACCACCAACCCCACCGGGGTGGTCGTGGTCAACGACGCCTACAACGCCAACCCCCAGTCGACGATCGCCGCCATCGACACCCTCGCCAGCATCCGGACCGACGGGTCGCGCTGGGCGGTCCTGGGCTTCATGGCCGAGCTCGGCGAGGAGACCGGCCCCGGCCACCGCAGCGTCGGCGCCCACCTCGCCGAGGCGGGGATCGACGGCGTCGTCGTCGTGGAGGGCCGTGCCGGTGCCATCGCCGACGGGGCGCGGGAGGCCGGGTTCACCGGTCGCATCCTGACTGCGGCCGACGTGGGCGAGGCCACCGACACCATCACCGGGCTGGTCGCCGAGGGCGACGTCGTCCTGGTCAAGGGCAGCCGCAGCGTCGGCCTGGAAGTCCTGGCCGCGGCGCTGCTGGAGGACGGTGGCACCCGATGAGGTTCATCCTCGTCTCGGCGTCCCTGTCGCTGGTGCTGTCCCTGGTCGGCACACCCGCGGTCATCCGCTTCTTCCGTGCCCGCGAGCTCGGCCAGCTGATCCGCGACGACGGCCCGCAGAGCCACCACACCAAGCGCGGCACCCCGACCATGGGCGGCACGGCGATCATCATCGCCGCGCTGATCGCCTACGCGGTCTCCGCGGCGCTGGCCGGACGGCTGGACTCCGCCGGTGGGGCGCTGGCCATGGCCACCTTCGCCGGCATGGGCGCTGTCGGCTTCCTCGACGACCTCATCAAGCTCAAGCAGCAGCGCAACCTCGGGCTGAACAAGACCGCCAAGTTCGGCGGGCAGGCGCTGGTCGCGATCGTCTTCGCCTTCGGCGCCCAGTACGTCGCCGAGACCTCGACGCGCCTGAGCTTCATCGGGCCGCTGTCGCTGGACTTCGGGCCCGTCCTGTTCCCGATCTTCTGCTTCGTGATCCTGTCCGCCACCTCCAACGCGGTGAACCTGACCGACGGGCTCGACGGCCTGGCCAGCGGCGTCAGCGCGATGGTCTTCGGTGCGTACACGATCATCGCGTTCTGGATCTTCCGCCATCAGCTGGACTACACCAACGAGGCGTGGATCCACGCCGACACCCTCGCGATCGGCGCCGCAGCCGTCATGGGGGCCACGCTGGGCTTCCTGTGGTGGAACGCCCATCCGGCCAAGATCTTCATGGGTGACACCGGATCGCTGGCCCTCGGCGGCATGCTCGCGGCCCTCGGCGTGCTGACGGAGACCGAGCTGCTGCTCATCATCCTCGGTGGCCTGTTCGTCGCCGAGACCGTCTCGGTCATCCTCCAGGTGGCCGTCTTCCGGCTGATGGGCGGCCGGCGGTTGTTCCGCATGGCGCCCTTCCACCACCACTTCGAGCAGCTGGGCTGGCACGAGAACCAGGTCATCGTCCGCTTCTGGATCATCGGTGGGCTCTGCACGGCCTTCGGCATCGGCCTGTTCTACGCCGAGTACCTGTCGCGAGCGGGGTCGGGATGACCGCGACCGACCCGAGGCGCATCCTGGTCTTCGGTGTCGGCGCCTCGGGTGTGGCCGTCGCCGAGGCGGCCCTGTCCCGGGGCTGGCAGGTGCTGGCCGTCGACGAACGTGTCGAGGCCGACACCTCCACGATGCCCGCCGGGGTCGAGGTTTGGCTGGGGACGGTCGACCCTGCTGCGCTCGACGACATCGACATCGTCGTCACCAGCCCGGGTGTTCCGCCGACGCAGCCGCTGCTGGCGGCCGCCGTCGACGGTGGAGTGCCGGTCTGGTCCGAGCCGGAGCTGGCCTGGCAGCTCAACGAGGGCCGCACACGGCTGGTCGCCGTCAGCGGCACCAACGGCAAGACGACCACCACGGAGATGATCGCGGCCTGCCTCCGCGCACCCGCCGCAGGCAACATCGGCGTGCCGCTGGTGCAGGTCCTCGCCACCGACACCCCACCACCGATCGTCGTGGTCGAGCTGTCCAGCTTCCAGCTGCACTTCTGCCACGAGCTGCGTCCCGACGTGGCGGCGTTGCTGAACGTCGCCGACGACCACCTGGACTGGCACGGGGGCCTCGACGGCTACCGGGCCGCCAAGGCCCGCATGTGGCAGGCCCAGCGTCCACAGGACGTCACCGTCGCGTTCACCGCCGACGCCGGCACGGTCGCGACGATCGAGGCCTTCCCGCCCCCGGGACAGCTCGTCCGCGTCGACGACGTCGGCCACGACGAGGTGCTGCAGGGCCTGGACCTGCGCGCAGGCGGCCCCCACAACCTGGCCAACGCCACGGTCGCCGCCCGGGCGGCGCTGGCGGCCGGCGCGTCCGTCGAGGACGTGCGCGAGGCCCTGCAGGCCTTCGAGCCGGGGCCGCACCGCCTCGAGCTGGTGGCCGAGCACGACGGGGTTCGCTGGATCAACGACTCCAAGGCCACCAACCCCCACGCCGCCCTCGCGGCGCTGCGATCCTTCGACGACATCGTGTGGATCGCCGGTGGCCTCAACAAGGGCCTGGACTTCGCGACCCTGGCCGATGACCTTCCGGGCCGGGTCCGGACCGTCCTGACCATCGGCGCCTGCGGCCCGGAGGTCGCAGCGGTCGCACGCGGTGTCGGTGTACCGGTGGAGGAGGTCGGCCAGCTCGACGCCGCCGTCCGACGTGCCGCCGAAATCGCGGTCCCGGGCAGTACCGTCCTGCTTGCGCCGGCGGCGGCGAGCATGGATCAGTTCCGCAACTACGCCGAGCGTGGAGACGTGTTCAGGCGGGAAGTGGAGGCGCTGCGATGACGACCGTTGGATCGGAACCGGACAGGGTTGTCGCCGAGCCGTCGACCGCCGCGGCGGACCCCCGGCCGGGCATGCTCGCCCGCGTGGTCTCGGGTCGCGCCACCTCCGACTCGGTGTGGCTGCTCCTGCTGGCCGGCGGCCTGCTCCTGCTCGGCCTCGTCATGACCTTCAGCGCGTCGTTCGTGCAGTCGACCGCCGACACCGGGGACGCCTTCGACGTCTTCGGCCGGCAGGCGTTCTGGGCGTTCCTCGGCCTGCCGGTGGCGTTCGTCGCCACGGTGGTGGACTACCGGCGGTGGCGCATCGTCGCCCTGCCCGCCGTGGTGCTGACACTGGTGGCCATGGCGCTGGTGCTGGTCGTCGGTGAGGAGGTCAACGGTGCCAAGCGCTGGTTCGCGCTGGGGCCGGTCTCCATCCAGCCGGCGGAGATCATCAAGCTGACCCTGCCGCTGTGGGTCGCCCACGTGCTGGCGTCGCGGTGGCGCTCGATCGACCGGGGCGGCGTGCTCGACCTGTTGTGGCCGGTGGCGCCGGTGATCGTGGTCGCCGGTGCGCTGGTCGCCCTGGGCCCGGACCTGGAGTCGGCCGTGCTGGTCATGGCCATCGGTGGCACCGCCCTGTTCGTGGCCGGCCTGCCGCTGCGCATCGTCGGGGTGATGGGGGTCTTCGCCGGGCTGTTCGGCTGGTACCAGGTCGCCTCCAAGCCCTACCGGCTGGGTCGCCTCGCGGCGTGGCTGGACCCCACCGCCTACGCCGACACCTACGGCTACCAGACCACCCAGGGGTTCATCGCCCTGGGGTCCGGCGGGTTCTTCGGGGTGGGGCTCGGCCAGGGGCGCGGCAAGTGGCTGTACATCCCCAACGCCCACACCGACTTCATCTACGCCATCATCGGCGAGGAGCTCGGCCTGCTGGGCGCGCTGCTCGTCCTGATCGCCTTCGCCGGGTTCGCGTGGCTCGGCATCCGCATCGCCTCCCGATCCACCGACGTGTTCGGTCGCCTCCTGGCCGCCTCGGTCACCGCATGGCTGATCCTGCAGGCCAGCATCAACATGTCCTCCGTCGTCGGCCTGCTGCCGGTGACCGGCGTGACCCTGCCGCTGGTCTCCTTCGGCGGCTCCTCGCTGGTGATCACGATGGCGGGTGTGGGCCTGCTGGCGTCGGTCGCCCGGCACGGGCGCGATGTGGAGGCCCGGCACGGGCGCGATGTGGAGGCCCGGCACGGGCGCGATGTGGAGGCCCGGCACGGACGGGTGCCGGTGGCACGGTCCGTGGAGGACGGTGCATCCCTCGATGGGTGACACCGTCCTGCTCGCCGCGGGCGGCACGGGCGGTCACGTGTTCCCCGGTCTGGCAACCGCAGCTGCCCTGCACCAGGCCCGTCCCGACCTGGAGATCGCCTTCGTCGGCACCGCCGACCGCCTCGAAGCACGCCTGGTCCCCGAGGCCGGCTGGCCGCTGCACACCGTGCCCGCCATGGCACTGCGCAAGGACCTCTCGGCCCTGAAGCTGCCGGCCGTCCTCGGCCGGGCGATCACCGCCACCCGCCGGCTGATCCGCGAGTCCGACGTGATCGCCGCGGTCTGCTTCGGCGGCTACACCTCCGTCCCGCTGGCGCTGGCGGCCCGCACGACCGGCACGCCGCTGGTGGTCCACGAGCAGAACGCCGTCCCCGGACGTGCCAACCGGCTCGCGGCGCGTGCCGCTGCCGCGGTCGCCGTGACCTTCGAGCAGGCTGCCGACGGGTTCGGCACGACCAGGACGGTGCTGACCGGCAACCCCGTGCGGCCGGGCCTGCTGCCCGACGCCGCGCCCGGTGAGGACCTCGTGGCCGTCCGTGCGCGTCTCCGCGACGAGGCCCTGCAGGCCTTCGGGCTGCGCCCCGACCGACGGACCCTCCTCGTCTTCGGCGGCAGCCAGGGCGCGCAGCGGATCAACCGGGCGCTCACCGGCGCCGCCGGCCGCTGGAGCAGGCCCGAGGAGCTGCAGGTCCTGCACGCCACCGGCGCCCGCACCCACGACGAGACCGTCGCCGCCTGGACCGCCGTCGACCACGGTGGCCTGCACGTGGTCGTGGAGGAGTTCATCACCCGCATGGACCTGGCCTACGCCGCCGCCGACGTGGTCGTCTGCCGTGCGGGCGCCTCGTCGATCGCCGAGCTGACCGCGCTCGGCCTGCCCTCGATCCTCGTGCCGTACCCGCACGCCACCGACGACCACCAGACCGCCAACGGACGAGCCCTCGAGGCTGCCGGCGGTGCAGTTGTCGTCCCCGATTCCGACATGGACGCCGACCGGCTGGTCGCCACCGCCGAACCGATGCTCCACGACCCCACGACCCACGAGCGCGTGGTCGCCGCCGCCACGGCGTTCGGCCGCCCGCATGCCGCCGCCCGGCTGGCCGAGCTCGTGCTGGAGGTAGCCACACCATGACCGCAGACGACCCCGACCTGACCACCGCCGCCGGCCTGGAGCTTGCCGCCGACACCCGCGTGCACCTCATCGGGATCGGCGGGTCGGGCATGAGCGCCCTGGCCCAGATCCTGCTCGAGCGCGACATGCCCGTCTCCGGCAGCGACCTGCGCGGCGGCCCGTCCTGCATGGTCCTGGAGGCCATGGGGGCCACGATCCACGTCGGCCACGACGCCGCCCACGTCGAGCGGGCCGACGTCGTGGTGGTGTCCAACGCCGTCCCGCGCGGCAACGTCGAGCGCAAGCGCGCCCACGAGCTGGGCATCCCCGTCGTCCTTCGGGCCGACCTGCTGGAGCTGCTGCTCACGGGCAGCACCCGCGTCCTGATCTCCGGTACCCACGGCAAGACCACCACGACGTCGATGACCACCGTGGCCCTGCAGGCGGCGGGCATGGACCCCTCCTTCGCCATCGGTGGGGCGCTGCACGGCGGTGGGACGTCGGCCCACCACGGCACCGGCGAGGTGTTCGTCGCCGAGGCCGACGAAGCCTTCCGGTCCTTCCTGCGCCTGACCCCCGACGTGGCGATCATCACCAACGTCGAGATGGACCACCACGACGAGTACGCCGACCTCGAGGCCTACCGCGAGGCGTTCGTGCAGTTCCTCCAACGTCGACCCGATGGTGGCCTGGCGCTGCTGTGCGCCGACGACGAGGGGTCGGCCACCCTCGCCCCCCACCTGACCGGCCTCGTGCGCACCTACGGCACGGTCGACGGTGCCGACGTACGCGCCACCGAGGTCACCCCCACCCCCGAGGGCGGCAGCCGGTTCCGCGTCGCCGACGGCGAGGAGGATCTGGGCGAGTTCTCCGTCCTGGTGCCCGGTCGGCACAACGTGCTGAACGCCACCGCAGCGATCGCGGCCGCCCGCTTCGTGGGGGCGTCGACCGAGGGTGTGGCCGACGGCCTGCGCGACTTCGTCGGGGCCATGCGCCGCTTCCAGCGGCTCGGGACGGTCGGTGGCGTGTCGGTCGTCGACGACTACGGCCACCACCCAACGGAGCTGGCCGCGACGATCGCCGGTGCCCGGGAGGCCAACCCCGACGGCAGGGTCATCGCCGTCTTCCAGCCCCACCGCTACAGCCGCACCGAGGCCCTCGGCGTGGACCTCGGACGGGCGCTCGCCGCCGCGGACCTCGTGGTGGTCACCGACGTCTACGCCGCTGGTGAGGCCCCCGTACCGGGCATCACGGGTGCGCTGGTCGCCGACGGCGCCGCCGACGCAGGGGCAGAGGTCCGGTTCATGCCACGCCTCGGCGACCTGCCGAAGCTGCTGGCCGAGCTCGTCCAGCCTGGCGACATGGTGCTGACGATGGGCGCCGGCGACATCACGGGCGTCGGCCCCCAGCTGCTGGAGCGGCTGGAGGGACGCGGCGCATGAGCTCGGGGTGGGGGCAGAGCGACCCCCTGTACGAGGCGCTGGTCGCCCGGGTCGGCGGGGCAGTGACCGCCGACGAACCCCTCGCACCGCGGACGACCCTGAAGGTCGGGGGCAACGCGCGGACGCTGGTGGTCGCGGAGTCCGACGACGACCTGCGGGCCGTCGCCCACGTGTGCGACGAGTTCGCCGTCGACTGGCTGGTCATCGGCCGTGGCTCGAACATGCTGATCGCCGACCGCGGCTGGGATGGCATCGCCGTCACGCTGGGCCGTGGGTTCCGCGGGGTGGAGGTCGAGCCGACCGACCCGCGCCATCCCGACGGCAACCACTGGACGGTCATCGCCGGGGCGGCCGAACCCATGCCCGTGCTGGCGGCAACACTCGAACGCCACGGCCTGGGGGGCATGGCCTTCGGCGTGGCGATCCCGGGCGCGGTGGGCGGCGCGGTCCGCATGAACGCCGGCGCCCACGGCGGCCAGATGGCCGACGTGCTGGAGTGGGCGGAGGTGGTGCGCCTCACGCGTGGGACGGTCGAGCGCTGGCACGCTGCTGACCTGCAGATGTCCTATCGTCACACCGCCCTGCCCCGCGACGCCGTCGTGACACGTGCGTGCCTGCGCCTGCAGCGCGAGGACGCCGACACGCTGGCCGCCGACATGGCCGAGATGAAGCAGTGGCGGCGTGATCACCAGCCGATCAACCAGCCGTCGTGCGGCAGCGTGTTCCGCAACCCCCCGGGTGACTCCGCGGGTCGGCTGATCGACGCCGCCGGGTTGAAGGACCACGCCGTCGGTGGGGCGCGCGTCAGCCCGAAGCACGCCAACTTCATCACCGTCAGCCCCGGCGCGACCGCCCGCGACGTCCACGAGGTCATCCGCCACGTGCGCGCCGAGGTCGAGCGCGTCCACGGGGTCGTGCTGCAGCCAGAGGTCGTCATCGAGGGATTCGCGGACCCGCTCGGCAGCGGGGGAGGGGAGGCCGCGTGAGCGCGCTGCGTCCCGCCCTCCGCTACCTCGGCCTGGCCGCGGCACCCCGGCCGCCGCAGCCCCGGCCCGCGCCGTCCCACGTCCGTGTCCGCGCGGCCACCCAGTCCTCGTCGGACGGCTCACGACGTGCGGTCGTCGACGCCGAACTGGTGTTCGGTGGCGGGGGAGGGGGTAGCGCGTCGCGTGAAGGGTCACGTCACGGCGCCGTGGCCACCGACGTCCGCACGACGGGCCGGTCGACCGCGACGCGACCGTCGGTGCCACGTTCGGCTCGCGCGACAAGCCGCCGCCGTCGTTCCGGGACGCGGCAGACGGGATCACCCCGGCAGGCGGCGTCGTCCCGGCAGGCACAGGCCCGAACGGCCCCGTCCCGACCGGCGCCGGCCCGTCAGGGGAAGCGGTCACGGACCCGCCGGGCAGCGGAGGCCCAACGGCCCCGCCGACGGCTGACGCCGCTCGTCGTGCTCGGACTCGCCGAGCGGCCGATCCACGTCACCGGTCACCCACGCATGCGCGAGCGCATCCTCGAGGGGGTGCAGCGCCGACGCCGGCGCGAGCGTGTCGTCACGGCCTCCCTGCTGGCGTTGCTGGCCACCGTGCTGCTCGGCTGGGGAACCCTCCGTTCACCCCTGCTTGCCGTGGAGGACGTCCGCGTCGTCGGCGTGCCCGGTGAGGTGTCGACGGAGGTCCTGGACGTCGCGTCGGTCCATGCTGGCCAGAACGTGCTCGACGTGGACCTCGAGGCCGTCGAGGCCCAGGTCACCGAGCTGCCCTGGGTCGAGCGCGCCACCGTGCGCCGTCGGCTGCCCTCCACCATCGAGATCCGTGTGTCGGCCCGCACCCCGGTGCTGGCAGGCACGTTCGGGGACAACACCTACCTGGTGGACGCCGAGGGGCTGGTCATCGAGGCCGTCGACGAGGCCCCCGAGGGCGTGACGACCATGGCCCTGACCGCAGCGCCACCCGTCGGTGCGGTCGTCACGTCGCCGTCGGTGCTGGCCGCAGCCGAGATCGCCGCCCGCATGCCCCCCGGCATGGAGCGCTGGCTGGTGTCCTACAGCACCGCTGGTGACGACGAGGTCGACGCGCTGCTGCGTGTGCCGACCGAGTCCGGCCCGGTGGAGTTGGTGGCCCACCTCGGCCGTCCCGTCCAGGTCGACGTCAAGGCCGCCACGATCGCCTCGCTGGTGGAGGAGACGGTCGGCAACGGCATGAACCCCCGCGCGCTGGACGTCCGCATCCCCGACCGGCCCATCGTGCTGGCGTGAGGCTGGATTTCCACACCAGAGCAGTACTGGACCGCAACGCCAGCACCGGGGGTCGAAGGGGCGGAGCCCCCTGGGACGAATCGTGCTGGCGTGAGGCTGGATTTCCACACCGAAGCAGTACTGGACCGCAACGCCAGCACCGGGGGTCGAAGGGGGCGGAGCCCCCTGGGAGGGATCGTGCTGGCACGAGGCTGCCTTCCCACACCGGCTGAGGCGCCGATTGGCGTTCGGCCACGATTGTGGTGACGGGTGCACCGGTGCACCCATGTCGACAATTGGCGCCCGATACCGATTTCGTGAGATCGGCAACCGGCGACGATTGTGGTGACGGGTGCACCGATGCACCCCTGCCGACAATCGTCGCCCGGTACCGATCTCGGGTTCGGCGGCGGGTCGAGCACCGGACCCGGACGCCAGCGCCGGCCGTCGCAGGGCCGACGTCGGCGACCTACTCCAGGCGGTCGAGGGTGACGGTGAAGCTGGTGCCGACGCCCTGTCCGACGGCGACCTCGCCCGTCCAGCCGTTGCCGGAGACGCTGTAGACCTGTCCGGTGGAGCCGTCACCGGCCGTCTGGGTGATCTCGTAGCCCGCGGCCGGCAGCTCGCTGGCGAAGAAGTCCGACACCTCCTGCACCGACCCGTCGGCCTGGAAGGCGGCCACGACGTCACGGCCCGCCCCCGCCGCACCACCCTGTGCCTCGGCCCCCGGGGGGAGGGGGAAGTCCGCCGGGAAGTCGGCGGGCAGGCCCTGTCCCACGCTGACCTGCCCGTCGGGGCCGTCCACGGTGATCTGGTCGCCGTCGAGGTCGATGGAGATGCCCTCCTCCTCCAGCGCCTGGTTGGCGATGTTCTCCGCGACGTCCTGGGCGCTGCAGCCCGTGGCCAGCAGCATCAGCGCCAGCAGCGCGGCGCGCATCGAGGAACGGACGACGGACCTGGCTGACTGCGCGTTGACCTGCATGGTGGTGGTTCCCCTCATCGAACGGACCGCCGTGCAACCCTCGTGCACGGCGCGGACACGGGCGATTGTCCGCCGCGCCGACCCCACCGTCCACCCGCCGTCACCGTTTCACGAGGACTGCTCCGGGGCACCGGCAGGGTGGTCAGGTTGACGCATGCGAAGGCAGTGCGTAAGGTCTGACCAGTCAAGAGGTTTACATAAGTATAACCCTCTACTTGAGGGTTAGGGTTCGATCGACACGGTCACGCCCACCATGCCCACCACGGATCACCCCCTCGGGGAGCGGCTCGTGAGGGGTCTTCCCCCATGTTGAAGTGAACAGCTGCGCCGGCAGAGCGCAGGGAAATGACAAGGAGACACGTTCGTGGCCGCACCACAGAACTACCTGGCCGTCATCAAGGTGGTCGGGATCGGAGGTGGCGGAGTCAACGCCGTCAACCGCATGATCGAAGCCGGCCTGAAGGGCGTGGAGTTCATCGCGGTGAACACCGACGCCCAGGCCCTGCTGATGTCGGACGCCGACGTCAAGCTCGACGTCGGTCGTGAGCTGACCCGTGGACTCGGCGCAGGCTCGGACCCCGAGGTGGGCGAGAAGGCCGCCGAGGAGCACCGCGACGAGATCGAGGAGGTCCTCAAGGGGGCCGACATGGTCTTCGTGACCGCCGGCGAGGGTGGTGGCACCGGTACCGGTGGCGCCCCGATCGTCGCCGACATCGCCAAGTCGCTCGGCGCCCTCACCATCGGTGTGGTCACCCGGCCGTTCGCCTTCGAGGGCCGCCGGCGTGCGATGCAGGCCGAGCACGGTGTGGACCGTCTGGCCGCTGCGGTCGACACCCTCATCGTCATCCCCAACGACCGGCTGCTGGAGATCTCCGACACCGAGACCTCCATGCTGGAGGCCTTCCGCCTCGCCGACGACGTGCTGTTGCACGGCGTGCAGGGCATCACCGACCTGATCACCACACCCGGCCTGATCAACACCGACTTCGCCGACGTCTCCACCGTCATGCGCGACGCCGGGTCGGCCACCATGGGCGTGGGCAAGGCGCGCGGTGAGGGTCGTGCACGGCAGGCCGCCGAGATGGCGATCTCCTCGCCGCTGCTCGAGGCCTCCATGGACGGTGCGCGCGGCGTGCTGCTGACCATCGCCGGTGGCTCCGACCTGGGCCTGCACGAGGTCAACGAGGCCGCTGCGGCCGTCCAGGACCACGCCGACCCCGAGGGCAACATCATCTTCGGTACGGTGATCGACGACTCCCTCGGCGACGAGGTCAAGGTCACCGTCATCGCAGCCGGGTTCAACGACTCGCCGACCTCCGCGCAGGAGAAGGCGCCGACGCAGATGTCGGCCCAGGCCGCCAACGTCACCCCGCTGCGCCCGACGCGCGAGCCCTCCCGCCCCGACTTCGGTCGGACCGTGCGGGTGGACAGCCCGCCGCCGCTGCCCTCGATCCTCGAGGACGACGATGACGACGAGGACGTGTTCCGCTCGCCAGCGGCGTCGGACCGTGTGGCCGACGACGACGGTGACGACGACCTCGACATCCCGTCGTTCCTGCGCCGCTGACCCGACGACGACGTGAACGCCCCTCGAACCGCGACGGGCGCGGTCCCGGCGAGCGCCGTGGCGCCGCCCACCGTCCCCCGAACCGGGCTCGTGCCCGGGCGGTCCGACGTGCGCTACGGGTTCTCGACCCGGGCGCACGGCACCGCCTCCGACACCGTCGGTGATGGTGACGCGATGGCGGCGCGGCGCGCCCTCCTGGCCGAGATGGGGCAGCCGGATGCACCGGTCGCGCTGATGCGCCAGGTCCACGGACGTGCCGTCGCGACCGTCGAGGGGGTCGATGGGGGCCCACCACCCGAGGCGGACGGGTTGCTCACCACGCGACCCGACACGCCGCTCGGCGTCTTCGTCGCCGACTGCGTGCCCGTCCTGCTGTCGGCAGGCGACGCCATCGGCGCGGTGCATGCCGGCAGGGGAGGGGTGGCGCTCGACATCGTCGGCGAGGCCGTCGATGCGCTGCTGGCCAGCAGCGGCGTCCCGGCCGAGTCGGCCACGGCCGTCATCGGCCCCGCGATCGGGCCGTGCTGCTACGAGGTCCCCACCGAGATGGCCGAGGAGGTCGTGTCGACGACCGGACTTCCCGGGGCGCGGGCTCGGACGTCGTGGGGGACCGACTCCCTCGACCTTCCCGGTGCCGTCGCCCTCCAGCTGGCGGCCCGTGGCGTCACCCGGACCCATCGGGTCGGCGGCTGCACGCGCTGTGACGCCGAGGTGTGGTTCAGCCACCGGGCATCGACTGCCGACGCCGACGCGTTCCCACCGGGACGACAGATCGGCGTGATCGTGCGGGAGGAACCATGACCGACATGGCGACGAGCATCGGCGAGCGCCTCGACGACGTCCGGCGCACGATCGCCGAGGCCGCTGGGCGTGCGGGCCGGTCCACCAGCGGGATCACCGTCGTCGCGGTCTCCAAGACCTTCGACGACGACGCGGTCCGTGCGGCGCGCGATGCCGGGCAGGTCGACTTCGGCGAGAGCCGGGCCAAGGCGCTCGCGGCTCGCCACGAGGCCGACCCTCCGCTGGGTGTCCGCTGGCACTTCGTCGGCCGGCTGCAGCGCAACAAGGTCGGCCTGGTCGTGGGAGCCGCGACGCTGATCCACTCGGTGGACTCCATGCGGCTGGCCGAGGCCATCGCCGCGGAGGCTCGGGACCACCAGCGCGTGCAGCGCGTCCTGGTGCAGGTCAACGCCGGGGAGGACCCCGACAAGGCGGGCTTCTCCATCGACGATGCCCCCACGGCGATCGCCCGGATCCGGGAGATCCCCGGCATCTCCGTCCAGGGGGTCATGACGATCCCCGCGCTCGGGGTCGATCCCCGTCCGGCGTTCGTGCGGCTGCGCACCCTGCGCGACGAGCTGCGCGAGTCCTTCCCCGAAATCGTGCACCTGTCCATGGGCATGAGCGGGGACTACGAGCTGGCGGTGGAGGAGGGGGCAACCCTCGTCCGCCTCGGCACCGCGATCTTCGGTCCGCGCGACGGCTGACCGCCCGGACGGGCGGGACACCTCGCCGGTCCACGAGCACAACCGAACTACCGTGGCCACCAACCGGCCACGACCGCCCCCCGGGGGGCATGGAAGGGAGCAACAGATGGCGTCCAACGGATGGAAGCGTGCGATGCACTTCCTCGGCCTGGTCGAGGAGTACGACGACGACTACAACGACATGCCCACGGCCGAGCCGATGGGTGCGCCGCCACTGAGCGCCGAACCGCCGGCGGCGCCGCGGTCGGAGCCGTCGAACGTGCGCAGGATCCCCACCGCCGGGTCCATGGACGACGACATGGCCCCCGCGGGCATGGGTTCGTCGGGCATGGGTTCGTCGGGAATGGGCTCGTCGGGTTCGGGCCCGGCCTCGTCACCGGCACCGGTGGCACCGACCGGCACGGTCAACGTCCTCGGAGGCCCCCGGACGGAGGACCCGCCGGCGCCGAGCGGCCCCCGTGTGGCCGACCACGTGCACATCACCAGCCCGACGACGTTCAACGACGTCGAGGAGGTCGGGGAGAACTTCCGCGACCGGGTCCCGGTGCTGATGAACCTGCAGGGGGCCAGCGAGACCGTCGCCAAGCGGTTGCTGGACTTCGCCTCCGGCCTGATCTACGGGCTGGACGGCCGCATCGAGCGCAAGGGCGATCGCATCTTCCTGCTGACCCCGGCCGACGTGGAGATCTCCGCCGGCGAGCTGTCGCGGTTGCAGGATCGTGGCCTGACGTCGTGACGCCACCTACGGTGGAGTCATGCTGATCATCTGCTGGGCGCTCACCGCGTTCTGGGTCCTGCTCATCGTCCGGGTGATCTTCTCGTGGATCCCCCGTCCTCCGGACCCGCTCCTGGTCGTCAACGACGTGGCGGTCAGGGCAACGGACTGGGCTGTAGCCCCCCTTCGCAACGCCATCCCGCCCATGCGGATGGGAGCGGTTGCGCTGGATCTGAGCATCCTCGTGCTTTTCTTTGGGGTGAACATCCTCCAGGCCATCCTCTGCTGACCGGCCCTGGGGCGCGAGTGATCGCGAGGACGCCAACGGAGCTGCCATGAGCTTGTCACCCGACGACATCGAACGTCAGGTATTCGCCACCGAGTTCCGCGGCTACGACCGCGAGGACGTCGACACCTTCCTGGACCGGGTGGCCGACACCCTCGAGGAGCTGCGCCGCGAACGCGAGGGGCTGCTGGCGCGCCTGAACGACGCCGAGCGCCACGCCGCCGACGCCCGTGCGCAGGCCGACGAACGTGTCGCCGCCGCCGCGGAACGGGTGCAGCAGGCCGAGTCCGCCGCGAACGCCCGGGTGGCCCAGGTCGAGTCCGCAGCCAGCGACGCGCTGGAAGCCGAGAAGATGCTCAAGCGGACGCTCATCACCGCCCAGCGCACCGCCGATGCGACGGTCCACGAGGCTCAGGCACAGGCCGAACGCACGGTTGGCGCCGCGAAGGAAGAAGCAGCCGCGACGCTGGCCGCGGCCCGCAGCGAGGCCGAGGGCCTGCGCACCCGCACCCGCGAGGAGGCCGAGCGCCTGCTGCACGATGCGCGAGCGGCCGCGGCGGCCGAGCGTGCCGAGGCCAACCGCGAGGCGGACCGCGTGCGCAGCGAGGCCGAGGCCGAGGCCCAGCGCCTGGTCGAGACCGCACGGGCCGAGGCCAACCAGACCACCGAGGAAGCCCGAGGGGTGGCCGAGCAGGCCGTCGCCGACGCCCGCGCCGAGGCCGAGCGCACCCGGGCCGACGCCCGGACCGAGGCCGATCGGCTGATCGCCGAGGCCGATGCCCGGGCGCGTGCCACGATCTCCGACGCCGAGTCCTCCGCCGCCGCGATGACCGCCCGTACCGAGGCCCGAGCCTCCGAGCTCCTGGCCGACGCCTCGCGTCGGGTGGGCGAGGCGCGCGACGAGGCGACGGCGGTCCTCGACGACGCCCTCCGCACGGCCGCACGCCTGGCCGAGCAGCGCACCGCCTACGCCCGAGTCATCACCGAGGCGATGTCGAGCCAGATGGCGGAGATCGAACGGCTCGGTGCCCTGCCCGCCGTCCCGGCGGAGATGCAGGCGACCATCGACCGGCTGCGGACGACCGACACCGTGGACACCGCCGCGGTCGAGGACCCCGGCTCGTCCGGCGAGCAGGACGTCACCGCGGCCGTGGCCCCCGCGACCGACGCGTCCGACGGGTCCGACGGGGAGGACACGTCGCCGGAGGACACCTCGCCGGAGGAGCGCTCAGCGAAGGACCGCTCGCCGGAGGATACGGCGCAGCAGGACGGCGAGCCGTCCGGGGCCGAGCCCGCCGAGCACGACGCGGCGGCCTCGGAGGCCGACGAGCCCCGGTCGGAGCGCGAGGAGTCCGAGGCCGACACGCGCGAGGCCGACACGCCCGAGGCCGACACGCCGGAGGCCGAGGAGTCCGAGGAAGCGGACCGATCCGGTCCACCCCCCGCGGAGCCCCTCCTCGCGCTCGACGGGCTGGACGACGGGTCGGACGACCGCTCGACGGCCGCCGACGACCACCCCCGCCTGCGTGTCGTCGGCGACGACATGGGCAGCACCGGCAGCCGACGCGGCAGCTCGGCCTCGAGCAGCCAGATCGACCTGGTCCACCTGCTGCATGCACCCCACCGGGACTGAGCCCGAGTCCTCGGACGACCGGACCCCGTACCTGTCCGGGCGTCGGCGATCGAGGCAGTACGCTCGGGCTCGTTCCGCATCCGTTCGTTCGCGGCCGAAGGCCAACGCGTGATCCTCATCAGCCTCATCCTCGTCCTCGTCTCAGCCGTCAGCCTGCTGATCGGCGGTCTGTTCTCCGAGGAGCTCGACCTCATCTACGTCTCCATCGCGGCCGCGCTTGCCGCGGGGGTGTTCCTGCTGGTCGGCGTGCTCCGCGGCAACCGGCGACCCAAGCCCGTTCGGGCAGCCGCCCCGACGACCACGTCCGGTGACGCGGCCCCTGCGGCCACGTGGAAGGGCGCGGGCTGGAGCGGGAACGGCCAGGACGCCCTGTCCCGTGACGAGGACGTGACCACGGACCTGAACGCAACCACGGAGGACCCGCCCGCGGTGCAGGACGCCCCGCCCACGCCACCAGCGGCACCCGTCGCCACGCCGCCGCCGGCTCCGGCACCGCCGCCCGCACCGGCACCGCCGCCCAAGGGCGCGCCGGCCCCCCCGAGCGGTGGCGGCTGGGCCCCTCCGGGCGCCAGCCCTCGGCCGGCGTCCTCGTCGGGGACCAGCCGTCCAGCGGCGACCCCGCCGCCGCCTCCGCCACCCCCGGCCTGACGTCCGGTCCGGTCGACGTCGACCGGAGCCGATGACGGCCCGTCAGCCGTCGACGCCCTCGCGGACGAGGGCCGCGGCGTCCGCCAGCACCTGTGCGGGCAGGCCGGCGACGCCGCCGACGGCCATCAGGTGGTCCACGACGTAGTCGACGTCGAGGAGGGCGTTGCCGCTGTCGGGGTTGGCCACCCCAGCGGACGGATCGACCAGCAGCAGGCTGCCGCCGAGCGCGGCGATCGCCGGTCCCGCCGCCAGCGCGTCGGGGTAGTCGGCGCTCGTGGCCAGCGCGACCCGGGCCACGTCGATCCCGTCGGCGCGGGCGGCAGCGAAGGCCAACGCGGAGGTGGCCAGGCGACTGCCGCCGCCGATCCGCCTGACGGCATCGGCGTGCGCCGTCACCGCCTGCGCGACGTCCTCGGAGACCGCGGCCGTCCCACCCACGACGATGACCTCGGCTCGCCCGTCAAGCGCAGCGGCCGTCTCCTCCGGCAGGACATCGGCCTCCGTCAGCAGCACCGGGATGCCCTGCGTCGCGGCCCATGCGCCCACGGCCAGGGCGTCGGCCCACGGTGCCTGATCGGTCGGCCCGGCGCCCCTGGCGAGGAACGCACGGTTGCCGCCGACCTCCTCCGCCGCTGCGGCGGCGGTCTCGAACCGTGTGTCACCGGCGATGCGTCGCACCGTCTCCACGGTGTCCACCGACGCCGCGGTCGACTCGGCGCGTCGGCTCAGGGCCGCGGGACCACCCATCAGCACGACCTCCTCCACGCCGAGCCTGGCCAGCTCGTCGAGGACGATGTCGGGCAGGTCCGCCGGCGGGGTCAGCAGCACCGGCCCCTCGAGGCGACCCGCCAAGGCCGTGGCGGCCAACGCGTCGGCGTAGCCGGACGCGGTTGCCAGGACCGCTGCGGGGGCGCCGTCGGGGAACGCCTCGCCGGACAGCGCGACGGCCGTGGCGACCCGATCGGCGCCGGCTGCTCGTGACGTCGTCACCGGACAGTCGGGGAACGGGTCGCCCACTCTGGGGACGCTCGTGACGATCGGGAGCTGCACGTCGGCCCACACCAGCGTCGCCGCAGCGACGTCCTCGACGGCGGCGGCCACCCCCGGCCCCTCAGCGGAGGGTTGTGCGACGTCCGGCGTGGTGTCGAGCATCCGTTCGGGGACCGCGCCCCGGTCCTCGCCGTGCCAGCCGCACCCGAGCTGCTCGGCCAGCAGGACCTGCTGGGGTGTCCCGGCCGTCCCCGACCACGTCTCGTCGGGGTCGCCCCCGAGCAGCGCGCGGTGGGTCTGTATCCCATGGGCCGTCGCCGCCGGGGTTGGGGACAGGCCCGGCGCCGGCGCGAATCCGCCGGTTGGGTTGAGCGACGCGCGGAGGAACCGTTCGACGTCGAAGGGCACCTCGATGCCGGCGGCCGCCGAGGCCTGCGCGGCCACGGCGGTGATGGCCATGTCGGGCACGAGCAGCTCGCACGTCCCCGTCGACCGGGCCGCAGCGTCGCGGTACAGCGGCCACCCGCCCGACGGGCACTGCTGCTGGGCCAGCCAGCGCAGCTGGGCGTCGCTCGGCTGCACACCGGCGGCCACCAGGGCCAGGAGCCCGAGGCTGTGGGTCGTCACGGGCTCCTGCAGCAGCGACGACGACCCGATCAGCCCGGCGTCCACCCCGTTGGACTGCGTCCGGGACTGCAGCTCCGCGACGAGGTCGAGGTCGTCCGGCCCGAGCACGAGAGTGGACGTCCGGGCGACGCGGACGAGGATGGCCATCCCCAGCTCGCCGGTCGCGAGCTCGTCGGTGGGACGGTCGACGACCGCGGAGGCGATCGCCGCGCTCGCGCGGGCTGCTGCCGTCTCGCCGACACCGCTCGCCAGCATGCCGAGCACTGCCCAGCCGGCCGGTCGCAGGTCCTCCGCGGTGCTGGTTCCCCGTGGCGATCCGCTGGCGGTGACCTGCCGGGCCAGCCAGCCCCCGGCCAGCGCTGCGGCGTCGTCGTCGGTCGCGGCCGGCATCGGGTCCGCCACCGCCGACGACAGGAGGGGACTCGTGGGTGCGACGACCGGCAGGACGACCGCGGGCACGCCGATGCCGGCCAGCAGCATGCAGCCCAGCAGCACTCCTGGCACCACGGAACGGGCACGCGGACGCACGGCGATCGCCCCGCCCGAGGCGAGGCGACCCGATCGGTGACTGTGCCGCGGGCCCATCGAGGCGGAGCCTAGGTGTGGACGGGAGGTTTGGTGGGACGGGTGTGCCCACCGCCCACGTGCTTCGCCTCGCGGCCGGCGATGCGCGCGGCACGCTCCATGGGGTGGCGTGCGTAGCCGTAGCGGGCCAGCAGGTACCAGTAGGTGGGGCCCATGAGCGGGCCGAGCCGCTCCGCCTGCCGGGTGTGCACGAGCTCGTGGGCCATCAGGGCTGCCGACGGCTCGTGCCGGGCAAGGACCACGTGTCCCAGGGTCGTGGCGGCGAATCCACCCCGGTGGAGGGCGAAGCAGACCGGTCCGCGAACGGGGGAGAAGACGATCACGCCGTCGCGCAGCGTCGGCGTCGCGCCGCTCAGCAGGCCGAGGAGCAGGCCGACCACCGTCGAGGGGAGGGCCCACACGATCGCCAGGAGCTGCAGCGGGCGGCTCGTGATGGGCTTCGGTACCCAGCCGGCCAGGTCCACGATCCATTCGGGCTCGCCGGGGCGTGCGACGAGGCGCGCGTCGGCGATCCGGTCGGTCCCGCGGGGTACCCGCGGCAGCGGGATCGCCGAGCCGGTCCGGTCGGTGGGTTCGTTGAGCTCCTTGCGGCTCCACACGACCCCGGCGACGAGGCCGACGAGGCCGGCGAGGAGGAGCGCTCGGCGGAGCAGGCTGCGGGCAGTCATCGGTTGACCTCGATACGGATACGGGCGGCGTGTCCGCCGACTTCCACGAACGCACCGCCGGAGGCTGCCCCGTCGGTGATGTCGGTTGCGAGCGTCTCGCGGCTGATGGCCTCGCGGTGGTCGGCCACCGCCTCCTTCAGCTGGCCGTCGATGGCCAGCTCCAGGCGGATACGGTCGGACAGCTGCAGGTCCAGCTGCTTGCGCTGGTCGTTGATGGTGCGGATCAGCTCGCGGGCCAGGCCCTCGCGCCGCAGCACGTCGTCGACGGTCAGGTCCAGCGCAACCGACACGCCCCCCTCGGAGGCAACGGTCCAGCCCTCCCGGGACTCCTCGACGACCTGGACCATCGTGGGGTCGACGGTGACCGACGTGCCGTCGGACAGCACGAGGTCCACGGACTGCTCGGCACGCACGGCCGCCACGATCGGATCGGGGTCGGCGGACGTGATCGCCGCGGCGACGTCGGGGGTCTGCTTGCCGAACACCCGGCCGAGGTCGCGGAAGCTGGCCTTCAGCTGGTAGCTGACGGTGTCGCCGCCCTCGCTCAGCTCGATGGCCTTCAGGTTCAGCTCGTCGGCGACGACCCCGGCCACGCGGTCCCAGCCGTCGGTGTCGGGCAGCGTGACCAGCGCGCGTGGCAACGGCTGGCGCACGCCGATCTGTGCCTCGTTGCGGGCGCGCAGGCCGAGGGTGACGACCTCGCGCGCAGCGGCCATCGCGCGCCGGAGGCCAGCGTCGTCGGCAGCCGCGTCGGGCACGGGGAAGTCCAGCAGGTGCACGCTGTCGGGCGCCTCGGCGTCGACGGTGCAGACGAGGTTGTCGTACAGCGACTCGGCCACGAAGGGCGTGAACGGGGCCAGCAGTGCCGACAGCGTGACCAGGCACTCGTGCAGGGTGGCGAAGGCCGCGTCCTTGTCCGCCGAGGTGCCCTCGGCCCAGAACCGGGATCGGGTCCGGCGGATGTACCAGTTGGACAGCCCGTCGACGAAGTCCTCCAGCGCACGACCGGCGGTGGTGGCGTCGAACGCCTCCAGCCCCTCGTCGACGGTGGTGATCAGCTGCGCCAGCTCCGACAGGATCCAGCGGTCCATCACCGGCCGGTCGGCGACCGGCGGGGCCGGTCGGACGTCCGGGGTCCACCCGTCGATGCGGGCGTAGGTCACGAAGAAGTAGTAGCTGTTCCACAGCGTCAGGAAGAACCGACGGACGACGTCCTCGACGGGTCCGTGGCCGACGCGGCGGTTGACCCACGGCGATCCGTCGGTCAGCAGCAGCCACCGCAGCGGATCCGCGCCGTGCCGATCCACGATCTCCCACGGCGAGATGATGTTGCCCAACGACTTGGACATCTTCTTGCCGTCGGCGTCGACGATGTGTCCCAGGCACAGGACCGTCCGGTAGCTGTTCTGCTCGAACAGCAGGGTGGACTCGGCCATCAGCGAGTAGAACCATCCGCGCGTCTGGTCGATGGCCTCGCAGATGTAGTCGGCGGGGAACCGTTCGCTGAACGTCTGCTCCGACCCCTCGACCCAGGGGTAGCCGAACTGGGCGAACGGCATGGCGCCGGAGTCGTACCACGCGTCGATGACGTCGGGCACGCGGATCATGGTTCCGCCGCAGGGGCCGTGGTCGGTGTCGCGTCGGCACTCGAAGGTGATGTCGTCGATGTAGGGACGGTGCGGGTCGAGGCCGGACAGGTCGTTGCCGGTCAGGTCCCCGAGCTCGGCACGCGATCCCACGCACACCGCGTCGTCGCACCCGTCGCAGCGCCACACCGGCAGCGGCGTGCCCCAGTAGCGGGATCGGGACAGCGCCCAGTCGATGTTGTTGGACAGCCAGTCGCCGTAGCGGCCGTCGCGGATGTGCTCGGGGTGCCAGTCGACCTCGGCGTTGACGGCCAGCAGCTTGTCCTTGTACTGCGACGTGGCCACGTACCAGGACGGCTTGGCGTAGTACAGCAGCGGGTTCTTGCACCGCCAGCAGAACGGATAGGTGTGGGTGTAGGTCTCGGCCCTGATCAGCAGCCCGGCCTCGCCGAGCGCCTCGATGATCCCCGCGTCGGCGTCCTTGACGAACAGGCCCGCCCAGGGCGTGACCCGGTCGGTGAAGCGGCCCTCGAGGTCGACGGGGTTGACGACCTCGACCCCTTCGCGCTGGCCGATGGCGTAGTCGTCGGCGCCGAACGCCGGGGCCATGTGCACCAGCCCGGTGCCGTCGCTGGTGGTGACGAAGTCGGCGGTCGTCACGTAGTGGGCGCGGCCCTCGGGGACGACGAAGTCGAACGGCGCCCGGTACGGCTGCCCGAGGAGCTCCTCCACGGCGACGTCACGGTGGACGGTTGCTCCCTCGCCCAGGACCGCCTGGACCAGGTCGCGGGCGACGACCACGGGGAAGGCGTCGTCGTTGGCCTGGGCCAGCACGTACTGCAGGTCCTCGCCGACGGCGACGAGGGTGTTGGAGATCAGCGTCCATGGGGTGGTCGTCCACACGGCCAGCGATGCACCGGCCTCGGCCAGCGGACCCTCGGTGAGCGGGAAACGGACGTACACCGAGGGATCCTCGGCCTGGTCGTAGCCCTGGGCGACCTCGTGGTCCGACAGCGACGTCCCGCAGCGGCCGCAGTAGGGGAGGACCTTGTGCCCCTCGTACAGCAGCCCGGCGTCCCACAGCTGCTTGAGGCTCCACCAGACGCTCTCCACGTAGGAGGCGTCCATCGTCCAGTAGGCGTCGTCGGTGTCGACCCAGAACGCGATGCGCTCGGTCAGGCGCGTCCATTCGTCGACGTAGGTCTCCACCGACTCGCGGCACAGGCGGTTGAACGCCTCGACGCCGTAGTCCTCGATCTCCTGCTTGTGGGTGAAGCCGAGCGTCTTCTCGACCTCGAGCTCCACCGGGATCCCGTGGCAGTCCCAGCCGGCCTTCCGCGGGACCCGGTACCCCTTCATCGTGCGGTAGCGGGGGAAGATGTCCTTGAAGACCCGTGCCTCGACGTGGTGGACCCCCGGCCGACCGTTGGCGGTCGGCGGACCCTCGTTGAAGGAGAACAGCGGACCGTCGGCGCGTGCGTCGAGCGACGCCCGGAACGTCCGGTGGTCCTTCCACCGCTGCAGGACTGCGGTTTCCATGCCCGGGAAGTCGGGCTGCTGGTCGACGGGGGAGAACACTGCTCGGCTTTCTCGCGGGGACGTGCGTCGTGCGGGAGCAGAGCGTAGCCGCGATGGACCGTCCGACGAGGTGACCGGCCGACGCACCCGACCGGGCCGCCGGCCGTGATCACCCGTCCCCCGAACCGCCGCCCGTCACCGCTCGGGCGCGTGTCGGGTATCGGGCCGCCGGTCGTGATCGCCCGACACGCGTGGGCCCGGGAGGGGTGGCCGGACGGGCCGGTGGCGTGGGACGATGCGCCGATGAACCCGACCCCCGGTGAGCGGCCCAGCTGGGTCGACGACACGCTGTACCCCTTCGAGAGCCACTTCCTCGACGTCGACGACTGCTCGGTGCACTACCTCGACGAGGGCGAGGGGCCGACGCTGCTGATGCTGCACGGCAACCCGACCTGGTCGTTCCTGTACCGCGACATGATCGCCGACCTGTCCAGCGACTACCGGTGCGTCGCCCCCGACTACCCGGGCATGGGGTTGTCGAGCGCTCGCCGGGGATACGCCTTCGGGCCCGAGGAGCACGCCCGGATCGTCGCCGGCCTCGTCCGCGGCCTCGACCTCACCGACGTGACCATGGTCCTGCAGGACTGGGGAGGCCCGATCGGCCTGGCGGCCGCGGCCGCCGATCCCGACCGCTACAGCCGGTTCGTGATCGGCAACACGTGGTGCTGGCCGGTCGACGACGTGCAGTTCTCCGCCTTCTCGTGGCTGATGGGCGGGCCGATCGGCACGTTCGCCCACAAGCGCCTGAACGCCTTCGTGGAGCAGGTCATCCCCCGGGCGCACAGCCTCCGTCGTCCCGGGGAGGCCGAGATGGCCATGTGGCGGGGTCCCTACCCCACTCCGGCATCACGAGAGCCCACCCACGTCTTCCCGGAGCGGATCACCGGGGCGCGGCCGTTCCTCGCCCAGACGCGCTACGACACGATGGCCACCGGCCTGACCGACCTGCCGGCCCTGCTGCTGTGGGCCACCAGGGATCCCGCGTTCGGCACGCCGGTGCTGCGCCGGATGGAGGCGACCTTCGCCGACCACCGCACCGTCCTGCTGGAGGGGGCCAACCACTACTGGCAGGACGACGCACCGGACGCGGCGTGCCGGGCCATCCGTGACTGGTTCGACGATTCGGCGGGCGATCGGGCCGCCACCTGACGGGTACGCGCGGGCCACCCGAGCCGCGACCCACCAACATGGCACACTCGGCAGTCACCCATGCCTGAACAAGATCGCTCGAAGCTCGTGTACGCCACCACCCTCGTGGTGGCCGTCGTCTGGATCGTCCTCGACCAGGCCACCAAGATCGCTGCGGTCCGCAGCCTCGAGGGGCAGGTGCCCAACGACCTCGGCCCGCTCGTGCTGCGGGTGATCCGCAACACCGGCGGCGCCTTCTCGCTGCCGCTGCGCCTGCCGTGGGTCTTCGTCCTGGTCGCCGTCGTGGTCACCGTGCTGGTCATCAGGGCGCTGCCCCAGACCAGGTCGCTGGGCCTGGCGACCGCCTACGGGCTGGTCGTCGGCGGGGCCATCGGCAACGGTGCCGACCGCATCTTCCGGGACGGGGCCGTGGTCGACATGCTCGACCTCGACTTCGCGCCGCTGCAGAACTTCCCGGTGTTCAACGTCGCCGACATCGGCATCACGGTCGGGGCCCTGCTCGTCGCGGTGCTGATGGTGCTGGAGGACCGACGACTGGCCAGGGAGGAACCCGCGGTGCTCGAACCCCTGGATCGGGGCGACGGCGCCGTGCACGCGGACCCCGAGCCGGACGCCACCGAGCAGGCCCGCACCGAGCAGGCCCGCACCGA
>NZ_PGDQ01000019.1 GCF_003073135.1 Euzebya rosea | reverse complement strand
GGGGGACGCCAATCGTGGGCGCCCACGCCGAGCGCCGGGGGACGCCAATCGTGGGCGCCCACGCCGAGCGCCGGGGGCACCGAAACGACCGCACGGCGCCGACTTCGAGCTGTGGCACTGACGCCGACCCTGGGCACCGGCACCGCTCGCTGCCCACCACCCGAACGCTCCTGTCGCTGCAAGGTGCGACCAACGCAGGTGTCGACACCGACAGGACCGGTCAGCTCGATGTCACTCGATCGATGAACGCAAGGATGTCGGCGGTCACCTCGTCACGGTTGGTCTCATTGAGCAGCTCGTGGCGGCCGCCGGGGTACAGGCGGACCTCGACGTCGTCCAGGCCCGCATCCCGGTAGCGCTGGGCAAGCAGCTCGACGGTGCTGCCGCCCTGCGCCAACGGGTCGGCGTCGCCGGACACGATCAGCATCGGCAGGTCGTCGCGAACCTCGCCGATCCGCTCGGGGTCGGCCGCCGCGGCCAACGTGGCGATGCCCGGCAACGGCGGGGCCTCCCATCCGCACGCAGGGTCCGCGACGTAGGCGTCCACCTCTGCCTCGTCCCGGCTGAGCCACTCGAAGCCCGTGCGATGCTCGAACGGCTCGTTGAAGGCGCTCAGGTCAGCGGGCTCGTCGGCGTCCAGCACCGGGATCAGCCAGCCCACCTCGGTGCTGCCGGACAGGACCACGGCATCGACGTCCGCCGAGTGGTCCAGCAGGTAGTGCTGCGTGGCGAAGGATCCCATGCTGTGCCCGAACAGCACCACGGGCAGCCCCGCCTGCTCCTCACCGATCAGCCCACGAAGCCGCGCGACGTCGTCGACCCAGCCGGGCCACCCGTCCTCGCCCCAGCTGCCGTACGACCCGTTCGCCGTCCGCCCCGACCCGCGCGCATCCGGCGCGTACACGACGTACCCGGCCCCCGTCAGCGCCTGGGCGAAGCGGCGATAGCGACCGGCATGCTCGGCCAGCCCGTGCTGGACCTGCACGACGGCCCGTGGGGGCCCGTCCGGCTGCCACCGGTATGTCTGGACGGCGATGCCGTCGCGGCTGGTGAACTCGATGGTCGACTCGTCCATGGCCGGCAGTCTCCCAGCCGGGCCGGCCGGGCCACAAGGTCCACGTCGCTATCGGCCAGCCGCCTCCTCGACCGCCAGGAACGCCGCACCGATCGCCCCGGCCTCCGGACCCAGGCCAGCGGCCACGACAGGGACGGGATCCCGATGGGTCGGGCCGAGCACGTGGTCGGCGAGTGCCGCCCGCGCGGGCTCCAGCACCAGGTCGCCGGCCGCGCCCGCTCCCCCACCGACGACGATCAGCTCGGGGTCCAGGCAGTTGACCAACCCCGCCGCGGCGATGCCCAGGTATCGGCCGGCCCGGGCGAGGATCTCGATGGCCGGCTCGACGCCCTGCAGCGCACCCCGCGTCACCTGCTCACCGGTCGGCGCGACCGCCCCTTCCAGCAACGTCCCGATGAAGTGTCCCTGCAGGAACGCATGGTTGGCCATGCGTCCGATGGCGTTGCCGGCGCTGTAGGCCTCCAGCTCACCGGGGATGCCGCTGGGGCCCGACGCCCCGTCCACGTCGATGATGAGGTGCCCGAGCTCACCGGCGAAGCCCTGCGACCCACGGACGATCCGGCCGCCGATGACCAACCCGCCCCCCACACCGGTCCCCAGGGTGAACATCAGCATGTCGGCACGAGCCTCCCGACCCGCCCCGATCACGAACTCCGCCCACGTCGCCGCCGTGGCGTCGTTGTCGACGAGCACGGGCCGGCCGAGCTCGTCCTCCAGCCGGGCCCGGAGCGGGAACTCCCGCAACGAGATGTTCGGGCCGTAGCGGGCCACGCCGTCACGAGTGATCAGCCCGGGGAAGCCAAGGCCCACCGGCAGGTCGGCCGCCGCTCCGTCCAGCAATCCGCTGGCCACCTCCACGATGGCCTGCAGCAGCGGCTCGTCCTCCTTGGGCGTCGGGACGACCCGTTGCTGCAGCACGGTCCCCCGGTCGTCGACGAGGGCACCGAGGATCTTGGTGCCGCCGACGTCGATGCCGAGGGCCACCGGTGGCATGGCCACGAGTCGCGCCTAGAAGCGCAGGACCGCGGCGACGGGCTGGCCGTCCAGGCGGCTGGAGTCGCGGAACAGCTCGATGCGCGCGCCCGCCAGGACGGACTGCTCGATGACCTCGTCGATCAGGTCGTCGACGGGCTCGACCGGCTCGCCGTAGGCCTTCGCGTCGGCCTCGTGCTGCGTCAGCATGCCGGTGGCGGAGCGGAAGCCCTCCTGGCCGGCACCCTCGACGACGAACAAGGTCTCGACCCGACGTTCGTTGCACGCCTCGATGACGTGCCGCAGGCCACGAGCCACCTTCACACCCTGGCCGTCACCCGCCGCGAGCTTCTCCAGCAGCGCCTTGCGACGGCTGGACACGAGCTCCTGCTCGGCGTTGTCGAGCGCCTCGTGCACGGCGTCCTTGGAGACCTGGTGCGACATCGGCACGACGTCGCCGTGCACGACCTCCTCGAGGTAGGGGTGCAGCTGCTTGCGGAACGCCTCGACCTCGGTGGTGGTACCGGCCAGCACGAGGGCGTCGAAGGGATCGTCCTCGTGCACCCGCAGGAACGCCTCGGCGGCGTCCTTGAAGTGGTGCATCAGGTCGTTCTCGACGTTGCGGGCGAAACGAGCCTGCGACCAGCCACCGGCGCTGTGCTGTCCGCGCACGTCGCTCTCCATCTCGGTGTACTCCACGATCCGTCCGAGGCGGTAGCGGAACAGCCGGGCGTTGTCGCGCTCGATCACGGCCAGGCCGATGTGGTGGTGCCGGCCGAGCATCGCCTGGAGCGGGACCACGTAGGGGTGGTCGGAGACCTTCTGCACGTTGCGGAACGGCTCGGCCGTCACCAGCGTCTCGAAGATCTCCCCACCGCTGGAGAAGATCGCCAGGCCCTTGACGCCGGAGCGGTCGAACGACGTCGTCACGTACCGGCGGATGGCGGCCGCGTCGGCCTCCACCCCGTCCCGGGCGGTGCCGTGCAGGTCGATGACGCTCGCCTGTGCGTCCTTCAGCAGCGCGTCGAGGCGGGCCTCGTAGTCGGCTGGGCGTGGAAAGCGGGCCCCGTCGGTGTTGAGGTAGATCGACGTCACCCGATGGGGTGTGGTCGGTCGTGAGACGAGTTCCTTGATGCCGTCAGCCGTCAGATCCACGCTGTCTCCTCCTCGTGCGATCGCAGCCGACCCGGACGGGTTGGATGCAACCGCGTCAATCGATGTTTATGCGCGTCAACCTATCGCTCATCACCGACTGCGCGCGGTCGGTAGCTTCAACTTGTCCCTCGGCGGCGGTCTTGACCGCCAGGGCCAGCTCGCGCGCGGCGCTCAGCAGGTGGCTGGTGACGTCGGGCCGTGCGCTCCCCAGCGCCTGCAACGCCACGCAGATGGGGCAGAGGCTGCACTCGGGGCTGCCACCGAACCCGTGCATGTGCTGCCCGCCTCCGTTGTCGGAGGGTGGCTGCTGCGGGTCGTCGGTGGGGGGCACGGTGACGTCGGAGTCTAGGCAGCCCCGCTCAGCGGGGCATGTCCTGCCGGGCAGCGCCCGGTCGCGGGGCGAAGCGCACCTGGAGTCGACCGTCGTGCAGTCCGGCACCGGCGATGCTGCAGCGGCGCAGGGCCGCGGGGAGCAGGATCGACCGGGTGTACTGCCCGACCTTGACGTACAGCTCGTCGCCCCGATGGAACGCGTCGACCTCCCCCTTGGCCACGAAGGGCAGGGCGATCCCCAGCAGCCATCCCTCGTCGGTCGGCTCGAAGGTCAGCGGTGACCCGCTGTAGAGGATCTCGTGGGGCTTGGCGTCGCCGTAGACGGCGCGCGCGAAGCGTCCCAGCGCGTCGATCCCGACCATCTCGTCGTCGAACAGGGGCGCGGTGAGGATGGGCACCTCGCCGAACCCCTCCTCGATGCTGGCCAGGTGCTCGGCCTGGCGCTGCTTCCACTGGTCGAACCACGGGTCGGTGACCTCGTCGGGGATCATCTTGTTCACCACCACCGCGTCGACGTGGTAGCCGAACAGCGACAGGTAGGTGTAGGTCCGCCGAGCCTCGGCGACGACCATCTTCTCGGGGTTGGTGACCAGCCGGACCGATGTGCGTTCGGTGTCGGCGAGCAGGTCGCGGACGTCCTCGAGGTTGCGGTACAGCGTCTCGATGGACCCGTGGAGGTGGTCCTCCGGCAGGGGCATGGACGTCATCTGTCCGAGCACCGGCCGGACGACCCGGGCGACCTTCCGCTCGATGGGGAAGATGCGCTCCATGTACCAGCCCAGCGCATCGGGCAGGCTCAGCAGGCGGAGGGTCTCCGCGGTGGGGGCGCAGTCGACGACGATGACGTCGTGGCGGCCCTCGGCAGCGAACCGCTGGACGTCGATGAGGCTGAAGATCTCCTCCAGGCCCGGGAGGACCGACAGCTCCTCGGCCTGGACCTCGCCGATGCCCGACCAGCGCAGCAGCGCGATCAGGTAGTCCTGGATGTCGCGCCAGTTGTCCTCCAGCCGTGCCTGCGCGTCCAGCTGAAGGACCTCCAGACCCGGTGCGACCGGGGTCGGGTCACTGCCGACGGGGACGTCGAAGGAGTCGGCCAGCGAGTGCGCCGGGTCGGTGGACAACACGAGGGTGCGCAGCCCGGACCGGGCCGTGGCCAGCGCGGTGGCCGCGGCGACGGAGGTCTTGCCGACCCCGCCCTTGCCGGTGAACAGGAGGACGCGCATGCCGGTCAGGCCTTCTCGGCGCGGGCCTTGATGGCCTTCAGGGAGTCCTTGACGACCTTGGTCGCGATCCGTCGACGCACCATCCCGGGCAGCGGGACGGTCGAGACGACCTCCAGCTCGTAGGTGAGGGTGGTCGTGCCGTCGCCGTTGTCGGCGATGGTGTAGCCGCCGTCGAGGTCGTGGAGCATGTCGCCCTCCACCAGGGTCCACGTCATGCGGTCGTCGGTGTAGGTGTAGGCCAGCGTCATGGAGATCGTGATGCCGACCGCGCCGAGCGTGAACCGGACCTGCTCGGCCCAGCCGTCGTCACGGGTGGCCAGGACCTCCGACGCCTTGAACTCCGTCAGCCAGTCGGGGTAGGACGGGAAGTCACCGACGGTGTCCCAGACGGCGCCGGTGTCCGCCTCGATCCGAATGGATTCCTTGACGGAGTCGGTGTCGGCCAACGCTGCTCGCTTTCGTTCGGGGCTTGGGGACTGGTGATGGCCGCGGGAACCGGCCGTGGCCCTCGATCGTACGGGCGGTGGGTGAACCCGCTGGGGGTCCGGCCGGTCGGGTGTCCCCGGGATGACCGAGATGGGTCCCTCTGACGCGAACGCCCCGTCCCGACGTCAGAGGCTCGCGCCGATGCCGCCGACCACGATGACGGCCACGGTCACGCCGATCACCAGGTACATGAAGCGGCGTGCGTCCAGGCGGGGGTCCCGTCCGCGCTGGAGGGCCGTCAGGTCACCCGGTCCGGTCGCCCAGATGATGAGGATGCCCAGCACCATCGGCAGCGAGGCGATGATCCCGGACGTGCCGCCGGTCGCCAGCAGCACGGTCCCGAGGAACCACAGCAGCACCATGCCGAGGCGGGCGATCCCCGCACCGGGGCTGCCCGCCCGGATGTGCCCGACGCCGGGCGCGAGGGCCTCGGTGCGTCGCACCCGGTCCCACTCATCGGGTGACAGCCGCGCCGGGGCCTCCTCGGCGTCCATCCGGGCGCCGCACACGCTGCAGGTGAACGCCGTCAGCGCGTTGGGTTCGCCACACACCCCACACGTCCAGCCGGCGCCGCCCTCGTGGACGTGGAAGCGGCCCGCCGTCGCCGTCACCCTGCCGGACTCGGGGGCTGCGGGGTCGGGAGCCGGCGTCGTGTCCGCTGGCGGCGCAGCGGCACCGGTGACCAGCCAGGGCAGCTCGTCGAGGTCAGGGATTCCCGGGGACCGGTCTGGCTGGGCCGCGTCGGGCTCGGCTGGTTCGGGCTGGGGCTGGGCGACGTCCCGCTGGTCGAAGCGGGTGTAGCACTGGCCGCAGAACGAGGCGCTGTCGGGGTTGGTGGCCATGCACGAGGGACAGCGCACGGTCAGGTCCCCTCCCCCGCCTGCCCGGACCCGCCTGCCCGGCTGGCCTCGGCGAGCGCCGCCTTCTCCGCCAGGTCACGAGCCACCTCCTCGGCGAAGATGCGCATCTCCTCGGCCTGGTGGGCCAGCAGCGCACGGTCGGGCTCGGTGCCGGGCGGCAACCCGCCCTCCATGCGGTCCTTCAGCGACGTCAGGCCGGCGCGGACGATGGCCCGGTGGGCAGCCAGCCAGACCCGCGGCAACCGACGGCCCGTGGTGCCGCGCAGCAGGTGGTTGACGACCACACCCCGGGGCCCGTCGAGGTGGAAGAACTCACCCGTCCCCTCGAGGTCACCGCTGACGCTGAACTCCAACCCCTTGTCGCGAGGACGCACCCGGTCGACGGTCACGACGAGGCGATGACGCGCCGGGATGGGCGCCAGGGCGCTGATCGTCAGGTCGAACCGCCGGTCGTCGAGCGGCTCCACGACCATGCCGGGCCACCACGCGGCCCACGACGACGGGTCGACGACGACGGCGTTCACCTGCTGCCGGGTGCAGCGGACGAACACCTCGTCCCACGCTTCCAGGGGGGTCGGGCTGGCCACGCCCGACATCGTAACGGCAGGTCAGACGAAGCTGACGACACCCAGGCTCGCCACCAGCACCGACCCGGCCACGATGGCACGAGCCAGGTTCGGGGACAGCCCACCCCGGTCAGCGGGGACGATGCGGCCGAGGGGCGCCAGCTTGCTCCAGGCCACCATGATCAGGGCCCCGACGACCAGCCCGCCGATGTGGGCCTCCCATGCGATGTTGGGCACGAGGACCGGCAGGAACAGGTTGATCAGCAGCAACGGCAGGAGCTGGCGCAGGCCGGCCCGGCCGGCGGTGGTGTTGCGCGCCAGGAACGCCGCGGCGAGGTGGGCGCCGAACAGCCCGAAGATCGCGCCGGAGGCACCGATGGCGATGTCGCCCTCACGGACGATCTGGAACAGCAGGCCACCAGCAGCCGCCGATGCGAGGTACATCAGCAGGAACGGGATCGACCCGGCACGGCGTTCGATGGTCGGGCCGAACACCGCCAGCGCCCACATGTTGAAGCCGACGTGCAGCAGGCCGGTGTCGTGCACCAACGCCGCGGACACCGAACGCCACCACTCCCCCTGCGCGACCCGGACCGTCGAGTCGGCGAGCAGCGGGAACAGCTCGCTGCGCCAGAACGCCGGCGCCACGAGGGCGATGAACGCGATGCCGACCGTGACGGCGAGGATCGAGGTGACCACCGGCGCGTTGTCGAGCATCCCGCTGGGGCTGACGTCGCGGGCGCGGATGACCCGGTTGCGGCCCGACGGGGCGGCGCACTCGGGGCACTTCTGTCCCACGGAGGCCTGGGTGGTGCAGTCCACGCAGATCGGCCGGCCGCAGCTGGAGCATCCCAGCCGTGTCGGCCGCGCCGGATGGCGGTAGCAGACGGCGCCGCCGGTGCCGACGGGCGGCCCCACGGGGACGGGAGGCTGGCTGGACGGCTGCTCTGTGGGTTCCACGATGGCTCCAAGCGTGCCATGCCGGGCCGGGTCCCACTCCCACCCCGGGGTCGGGTCGTGGTAAAGGTTGCGCCATGCAGCTTCCCCTGGACCCCGTGACCATCTCCCGCCTGATCGCCGCCGGACGCATCGCCATCGGCGTCACCGCGTTCGCCCGACCCACGATCGGCGGGCCGGCGTTCACGTCCGGCCACCTGCCGCCGGAGGGGGTGGACGGCTGGCGCATGGCCGGCGCCCGCGACATCGCCCTCGGTGTCGGGGTGTTCATGGCCGGCCGTCGCGGTGCCGGTCGCATGCGGGGCTGGGTCGAGGCGGGTGCGCTGGCCGACGCCATGGACGTCGTGGCGTTCGCCTCCTCACCCGGGCTGCGGTCCACCGCCCGGATGGGTGGCATCGCGGTGGCCGCAGGCGCGGCCGCGGTCGGTGTGCTCGCCGCCCGGGAGATCACGCGCGACTGACCCGGACCCGACGGGCGAACACGAGCGAGCCCGTGCCGAGGGACGGCACGGGCTCGGTCGACGGGACGTCCCGTCCTACTGCAGGGGGCCCGGGAGGGTGAAGTCGGCCACCATGCCCGGCTGGACCGCGAAGCCGCGTCCGGTCTGCCCCATGTACTGCTCCAGGCGCGCCGTGGTCGTCCCCGGTCCGAAATCCGTGCGGTCCCGGGTGAGGAACGGCAGGCGGATGTCAGCGGACAGCACGTCCACGGTGGTGCGGCTGGCGACGTGGGTGAACTGGCTGGTGTCGGCGTCGGTGACCAGCACGCCGACGCGGCTGCCGGCCGGGATCGGCCAGTCCTGGCCCATCATCTGCAGCGACACGTTGCGGGCGCCGGTGCCGTGCAGCAGCGTGACGCCGCGGGAGATCATGTAGGCCCGGTTGTCGCTGGTGATCTCGTAGACCCCGACCGCCAGGTTGGCCGTCGGTGGGGTGTCGCCGTCGACGCGGACGGTGACGCTCGGCTCGCCGGCGAACCACACGTCGTGGTCCAGCGGCTCGGACACTGTCCAGATGCCGTCGGCCGGGGCCGTCAGCAGGCTGCCCGAGCCGTTGTCGACGTAGCTGCCGGCGTTCAGGCTCGTGGAGTACGAGCGCATGTCGGCGGGCGGCCACTGGGCCTCGTCGCGGTACCGGCCGCGGATGTCCTGCACGACGACGGTCGCGTCGTCCACCGAGGGCGTGACACCCTGCAGGTGCTCATCGAAGAAGCGCATCAGCTCGTCCATGAACGTGTCCCGGCCGGTCAGGTAGTCGCCCTCCTGCGCCGCCTCGTTCTGCTGCTCCCAGCCGCGGATGTGGTCGAACTGGCCGAACCATGCGCGGTTGTCGCTGCCCGCGAGGCCGTTGTAGTACTGGAACGCCGCGTCGGACAGGGTGTTGGTCTCGAGGAACCCCTGGGTGAGGAACAGCGGCGTGGTGCGGCCGATGGTGGTCAGCAGGAGGTTGCGCTCCTCCCAGTACGGACCGTTCTCGTACAGGTCGGCGTTGGACCCGGCGAGGTTGACGCCGTAGCACCACGCCTGCGGGGCGGAGTTGACCAGGTACTGCGGTTCGTCGCCGGGGCGGCCGGGCTTGGCGTCGATGACCTGGAAGAGCCCCAGGGTCGCCAGCGTGGACGAGCGGTGGATGGAGTTGTTGTAGATGTAGCGGTAGCCGGAGTACACGGGCTCCAGCGACGCAACGGCAGCGAGGCCCTTCGGCTGCTGGGCGATGCCCATCAGGCCGGTCCAGCCGTCGTAGGACTTGCCCAGCATGCCGACCTTCCCGGTCGACCACGGCTGCTCGGCTGCCCACTCCACGGCTGCACGGACGGCGTCCTGCTCGCGCAGGCCGCCCCAGTCGTTGCAGCCGCCGGACCCACCGTCGCCCGGCAGGTCGACCATCACGTAGGTGTACGCGCCGTTCTCGCGCGCCGGGTCGAGGGCCTGGCTGCGGTCGAGGAAGTCGAAGAAGCGCGGGTTGGGCCCCACGCCGTTCAGGTCGAGGTCGGTCGTCGACCCGTTGTGGTTGGTGTAGGGGCTCACGGTGAGGACGACCGGGGTGGGCTGGGCGTCGGTCAGGTCGTAGCCCTTGGGCCGGATCACGTCGGCGTGCAGCATCGTCACGCCGTCACCGGCCGGGAAGTAGTGCTCGGTCCAGTCACCGTCCTCTCGCAGCGCGGCCTGTTCGGCGCCGACGTCGGCCGACGACAGGCTGCCCGTCAGGGCCGGGGCGGAGGTGGCCACCATCGCGACGAGCGCGAGGGAGGCCAGGAAGAGGGTGAGCAGACGAGTTCGCATGCCGGTGACGTTCGACGCCGGCCAGCCGGATTCCTGCCCGTCGAGCTCAGCGAATCAGGCGGTCGACGATGTCGGCGTACTCCGTTGCTGGCATGGCCACGAACCCCTCGGCGAATCCGCGGCCACCCAGCCCGCCGGTGGCGCTGCGGTAGGCGGCCAGGCCCGAGGACGAGCGGACGTAGTCGACGGTCTCCAGCGCCACGTCGTACTCCCCCAGCGCCGCCTGCTTGCGGGCGAACACGTCGGTGACGTCGACGAGCACGTCGACCGGTCCGGCGGCCCAGACCTCGTAGCCGTGGACGTCGGTGTCCGGGGACAGGTCGGCAAGGCCGGCCGCAAGGGCCACCGCGTGGTGGTCCGGATGCGGGTCCAGCAGGGACGGGACGTAGACGGTGGCCACGCCGGTGGCGTGCCGGCTGATCAGGTCCACGACGGCCTGCCGTTCGGCCGGCAGGTTGCCGTCGGTCAGCCTCCCGAAGACGATCCGCTCGGGCCCGACGCCGAGGTGGGCCAGCGCCCGGCGGCTCTCGTCCTCGCGCACCGCCAGGACGTCGTCACCGCCGCCGGCGGTCGCCCCGCCGCTGGTCACCACCAGCACGGTGACGTCGTGGCCGGCGTCGACGTGCCGGGCGATCGTCGCCCCGGGGCCGATCGCTTCGTCGTCGGGGTGGGGTGCCACGACCAGGACCGGCCCGTCCGGCGGGCCGGGCAGCATCGTCGGGCCGTGGTCGGACCGCGTCGCCAGCGCCAGGGCGAGCTCGCGCGTGGTCACCGGCAGCCGGTCGATGCCCTGCCGTGCGGCCCGGACGGCGACCCGTCGCAGCGACCTCGGGATCACTGCGGCTCCTGGGGGTCGGCCTGCCCCTCCGCTCGGGCACGGGCGTCCCTGCGGGCGTCGACCATGCCGATCCGGATCGACTCGGGCTGCAGGTGGACGAGGGTCTCCGGCTCGAAGCCGTGGTCGGTCCGCAGGTGGTCGGCCAGCATCGGCGCGAGGTCGAACTTCAGCGGGCACTTGGGACACTGCTTGGCCACGGGGTCCTCCGGTCGTCGAGGGCGTCTCGGGTCCGCTGATCGCGGATCAGCGGGGGTCGGCTGCGGCCAGGAACGGCTGCAGCACGTCCAGCAGGCCCTGCGGGTTCTCCACCGCTGGGGAGTGCAGGGCGTCGGGGATGACAACGTACTGCGCACCCCTGATGGTGCGGGCCAGCAGCCGCTGTTCGTGGGGCAGCCACGAGTCGTCGCCGTCGCCGTGGCAGACCAGCACCGGCAGGTCGATGCCACGCAGGAACGCCCCCAGCGGGGCGGCGGAGATCAGCGCCCGTGCCCCGCCGATGAGGGTCGCCGGGTCCAGCTCCAGGAAGCGGGTGCGGACGAAGTCGCCGCGTGGGTCGTCCTCGACCACGTCGACGCCGCCGGTGACGGTCCGCCAGGCCGCCGCCATTCCCTCCTCCCGTGCGGTGGTGGCCACCCGGACCGCCCGGTCGACGGTGGCCTCGCCGGGGGCACCGAGGCCGGTGCCGACCAGCACGAGGGACCGCACCCGCTGGGACGCGAGGAACGCGACCCGCTGGGCCAGCAGCCCACCGAGGCTGTGGCCGACGACGTGCACGTCCCCGACCCCCACGGCGTCCAGCCACGCCAGCACCCACGCGGCGACGCGGCCGAGGGCCTGCGCGGACTCACCCCCGATCGCCGGGGTCTGGCCGTGCCCCGGGAGGTCGGGCACGAGCACGCGACGGTCGCGCGACAACGGCTCGACGACGTCGGCGAAGTCCTCCTTGGATCCGGTCCAGCCGTGCAGCAGCACGACCGGCCGGCCGGCGTCGACAGGACCGCGACGGTCCAGGACGCCGACGGACGAGGGGTCGATGGGATGGGCTCCGACGGGCACGGCTCCCGAGTGTGCCGTACTCGGGGCAGGGCATAGGCTTGACCCCCGACCTCGACCGCTGTTCACGACCCAGAAGGACCGCCACGACATGCCGACCGTACCCAGCGAGGGGTGGGGCGTCCTCCACCTGTTCTTCCACTTCCGCCGCGCCATGCTCGAGGACCCGGTGCACGCCGCCGGCGACTTCATCCAGCGGGTGAAGGAGCTGGACGGCCGCGAGGACTATCAGGTGATCCCGTTCAGCGTCCTCGGGCAGAAGGCCGACATCGGCCTGATGCTGCTGGGCCCCGACCTCGATGTCCTCGACGCGTTCGCCACCGAGCTGCCCAACACCGCCTTCGGAGCGGGACTGGCCCCCGCCGCCAGCTACGTCAGCCTGACCGAGGGCAGCGAGTACACCTCCACCCGTGAGGACGAGCAGGCCCGGCTGGTGGAGTTCGAGGGCATGGCCCCCGGCTCCCCGGAGCTCGAGGCAGCCCTCGAGGCGTTCGACGAGCGCATGGCCACCTACATGCAGCACCGCCTGTACCCCGACCTGCCGCGCAAGAAGGTCATCGGCTTCTACCCGATGTCGAAGAAGCGCGAGGTCGGCGCCAACTGGTTCGCCCTGCCCTTCGAGGAACGCAAGGCGATCATGGCCGGCCACGCCACGGTGGGCCGGTCCTACCGCGGCCGGGTGCTGCAGCTGATCACCGGCTCGACGGGCCTGGACGACTGGGAGTGGGGGGTCACCCTCTTCACCGACGATCCCGCCACCCTCAAGGAGATCGTCTACGAGATGCGGTTCGACGAGGCCTCGGCGACCTACGCCGACTTCGGGCCGTTCGTCACCGGCCTCGTGATGGAACCCGAGCAGCTGGTCCGGCGGCTGGGCCTGCAGGGATGACCCGTGGGCGGTCCCAGAAGCACGACGCCGCCCCGAGGGGCGGCGTCGATGCAGTACTCGAGGACGTCTAGTTGACGGCGTCCTTGAAGCCCTTGGCGGCCTTGAACCGCGGGGTCTTGGAAGCCTTGATGTCCATCGGCTCGCCGGTGGCGGGGTTGCGACCCTTGCGGGCAGCGTTCTCGCGCACGTCGAACGCGCCGAAGTCGGTCACGGAGACCTTGTCGCCGGAGGCGACGGCGGAGCGGATGGTCCCGACGATGGCGTCGAGGGCCTTGCTCATCTCGGCCTTCGACATCTCCGCGTCGTCGGCAGCGGCAGCGATGAGTTCTGACTTGTTCATGGTGAATTCCCTCGCGTTGGGGTCTGGTCGGTGTCGCAGAGGCGACAGTCGGTGTCGCGGAGGCGACAGCTGATGGCTCTGGATTCGGGCCCGTCTGGCAGTCGAGCCGGTCGAGTCGAGGGGCTACGTTGCCCGCCGACAGCCCGTCTTGCAAGCATCTCGCGCGATTTCGGGCGGCTCGTGGTCCTCGGGGACTCCCTGTCGTTCCACGGTCCGGAGGGGCCTGTGCCGCTCCGTGATCCCCGGGTGTACCCCAACGTCCTCGGCGAGTCACTCGGCCAGTCGACGGGGCGTGAATGGGCCGTCGACGTGTGGGCGAGGGCGGGCTGGGGTGTCCGCGAGCTGTGGCTGGCGCTGCAGAAGGACGTCCACCTGCAGCAGCAGCTGCTGATGGGGGCCGACGCCGTGGTGCTCGGCATGGGGTCCGCGGACCAGCTGAGCGTGGGCGTGCCGCGCTGGGTGATGATGGCGCTGCCCTACCTGCGGCCGACGTCGCTGCGCCGTGAGGTCCGCCGCCGCATCGACCACGTCCACCCTTCCCTGGTCCGGGCAACCGGCGGACGCTTCCGCTTCACCCCGCCCGACGTCATCGCCCACTGCTGGGGCAAGTCCGTGGACGCGATCAGGTTGTTCGCCGGTCCGGACGTGCCGCTCGTGGCCGTGCTGCCCGCCGATCACCGGACGACCTACTACGGCGGCGTACGAACCCATCACGACGAGGTCCACGCGCTGTACGTCCGGCTGGCGGCCGAGCGCGACGTGCCCGTCGTCGACCTGGCCGCCCTGACCCGCGACCGGCTGCACGAGCTGAACGTCGACGGTGCCCACTGGTCGTGGCCGATCCACACCGATGTCGGTCGGGCGATGGCGGCCGTGCTGTCGGCACGGCTGGAGCAGGCGGCGTCGCACCCCGGCGACGGGTGAGGGACGGTCACGTACGCTGCCCCTCGTGAGCTCGACGACCCGAACCGTGCACCGTGCCTGAACCCGATGTGACCCCCGTCCGGACCGGACGGGGCATGGCCACGCGCCGTGCCCTGGTCGAGGCTGCCCTGGAGCTGTTCGAGGCCAAGGGGGTGGAGGGCACGTCCGTGGACGAGATCACGGCTGCGGCCACCGTGGCCAAGGGCACCTTCTACGTGCACTTCCAGCGCAAGCAGGACGTGCTGCTGGAATGGGCGGCGGAGCTGATGGAGGACGTCGACACCGACACCCTGCCCGAGGACGCCCCCGAGGCGCTGCAGGTCCTCGGACAGCGGCTGGCCGAGCAGATGATGAACGGCCCGCGTGCCCTGCGCGGCCGGATGGTGCGCGAGGTCGTCGGCAACTCCGCGGACTGGATGCGGGTGCTGGACGACCGCGCCACCCTGGGTGCCAAGATCATGCCCATCGTCGAGCGTGGGCAGGCCGCGGGGACCATCCGCGACGACATGACCCCTCGCCGGCTGTCGATGGCGTTGACGAACCTGTGGCTGGACAACGTCGTCGGGTGGGCGGAACGCCCCGACGCCCGCCCCCTGCCGGAGGCGCTGGACCTCGTGACCGAGCTGTTCCTGGGTGGAGCGGGCGTTGGCCGCTGACCGATGGATCTGCCTCGACATCGGCGAGACGCTGATCGACGAGACACGGGTGTGGTCGACGTGGGCGAGCGTCCTCGGCGTGACCCCGCTCGTGCTGATGGCGACCATGGGTGCCGAGATCGCCGCCGGCCGCTCCTACGACTCGGCCCTGACCCGGATCGACCCGACCTGGCCGGACCGCATGGAGGAGAAGGAGTCCGCGTACGGCGGGTTCCGGCCGGACGACCTCTACCCCGACGCGTTGCCGGCGCTGGACGCCTACCGCCGTGCGGGACTGGGTGTGGCCGTCATCGGCAACCAGCCGTCCAGCCGCACCGCCGAGCTGCGGGCGATCGGTGTCCGTCCCGACGTGATGGCCATGTCCGACGAGCTGGGAGTCAGCAAGCCCGACCCGGCGTTCTTCGCCGCGGCCCTGCACGCCATGGGTGACGTGCCCGCGGACCGGGTCACCTACGTGGGTGACCGAGTCGACAACGACGTGATCGCCGCGTCCGAGGCGGGCCTGCGCACGATCCACCTGCGCCGCGGACCGTGGGGACTGCTGGGCCCCCGGGCCGACGGGCGTGCCGATGCCGTGGTCGACGGGCTGCTGGAGATCCTCGACCACATCTGACCCCGGACGGGTCAGCGCCCCTTGATCGCCTCCACGAACCGGGCCCACGCCGCCGGGTCGTCGCCCACCGACAGGTCCTTGCCACAGCGGATCAGCGGCAGGTTCAGCACCTCGGGTTCGCGGCACATGCGTTCGACCCAGTCGTCGGGGCCCGCGGAGAAGTACCGCAACCCACCCTCGGTGTAGGTCTTCGATGTCTTGTCGAGGACCGCGTCGACCCCGAACTTCTGCACCCACTTCTTCAGCTCGCCCGGCGACGGGGGCTTCTGCCGCACGTCGACGGCATGGAACTTCAGGCCGCGTTCCTTGAAGAAGCGCTCGGCCTTTCGGGCCACCTTGTGCTTGGGGCTGGTGAACATCTGCAGGTCGCTCATGGGGCGCCGATCCTAACGGCCCGCCGGGATGCCTCTACGCTGCGCGGGCATGCGCCCTGCCGACCTGTCCGTGCCCGACCTGGCTGCCGCCGTCGCTGCGGGGACCGTGTCGGCCCGCGAGGCCGTGCTCGACGCGCTGGGGGCGATCGACGCCCACGACGAGGTGCTCAACGCCGTCGTGGCGGTCGACCGCGACGGGGCGTTGGCCGCCGCCGACGACATCGACCAGCAGGTGGTGGACGGCACGCCGCTGCCGCCGTACGCCGGCGTGCCGATGCTCGTCAAGGACCTGTCCAACGCCCGCGGGCTGCCCACCACGTTCGGGACCGCGTCGATGGCCTCCTTCGCGCCGCCCTTCGACGACCACACCGTGTCACGGATGCGCGAGGCCGGGTTCGTCGTCGTCGGCAAGACCAACGTGCCCGAGCTCGGCAGCCTGCCGTGGACCGAGCCGACGCTGCACGGCCCGGCACGCAACCCGTGGGCTCCGGACCGCACGCCCGGTGGGTCCAGCGGTGGCGCCGCTGCGGCGGTGGCGGCGGGGTATATGGCGGCTGCCCACGGGTCCGACGGCGGTGGGTCGCTGCGCATCCCGGCGGCCTGCTGTGGCGTGGTCGGCCTGAAGCCGTCGCGAGGCCGGGTCAGCCATGCGCCCCTGTTCGGCGACCAGGTCATGGGATACGTCACGCAGGGGTCCATCGGCCGTCGGGTCGTCGACGCAGCCGCCCTTCTCGACGCCATCCAGGGCTACGCCAGCGGTGACCCCTACCACCTGCCGACGCCGGACCGGCCGTTCGTCGAGGAGGTCGCCACCGACCCGGGTCGCCTGCGCGTCGGGGTGCTGCCCTCGGTGCCGTGGTCGCTGCCCGACGCCGACGTGGCCGACGCCGTGGCCGCGACCGCGGGCCGGCTGGAGGACCTCGGGCACATCGTCGAGCCCGTCCGGGTCAGCATCCCCGCCGACGTGCCCGACCGGTTCACCCGCATCTGGGCGGCATCCCTGGCGGCCAACCCGATCCCGCAGGACCGGCTCGAACCCCACAACCGGGCGTTCGCGGCCACCGGCGAGGCCATGTCCGCTCCGGCGCTGCTGCGCGACTTCACCGCCCTTCAGCTGGTCGCGCGGTCGGTCGTGACCGCCTTCGAGGGCCACGACGTCGTCCTCGCGCCGGTGACCAGCCGGCCCGCCCTGCGCATCGGCGAGCTCGACGACCTGTCCCACGACGACCTGCTGGCCGAGGTCGCCCGCTGGATCGGGCCGTGCCCGCTGGTCAACGTGACCGGCCAGCCGGCGATCTCCCTGCCGGTGGCCCGGACGGGGGCCGGGCTGCCGGTGGGCGTGCAGCTGGTCGGCCGGCCCGCCGACGAGGCGACGGTGCTGCGGCTGGCCGGACAGCTGGAGCAGGTGATCGGCTGGGCCGACCACCGTCCGGACCCCACCGGATGGACCCTCCCCGCGGAGGGCTGACCGGCATAGGCTGCGCCGCGTGCCGCTGATATCCGAAGGCAACGCCGCGCCGGGGTTCCCCCTGTCGGGGGCCGCCCTGCGCGGTGACGAGCTGGTGCTCGTCAGCCGCAACCTCAACCCCGTCCGCTACGCCGTGATCGACGTCGACACCTGGTCGCTCGTGCGCACCGAGACGTTGGCCCGGGGTGACGGTGCCTGGGGGACGACCGCCGCACCCGATGGGATCTGGATCGGGCTGTTCGGCGCGCAGGGCCAGGGCAACGTCGTCCGCATGACCAGCGGCGCCCCGCAGGTCCGGGCGCTGCTGAACACCCAGTACATCTGGGACCTCGCCAGCGACGACAGCGACCTGATGTTCGGCGTGGCGACCCATCCCGCCCTGGTGTTCAGCCTCCGGCGGAGCACGGCGCAGGCCTCCGACCTCGGGGTGGTCACCAACCCCGCCCAGCGTCCGCGCACCTGCGCGATCGTCGGCCAGCGGGTCCTGTTCGCCGGCGCCGAGTCGGGAAAGGCCTGGATCCGCCACACCGACCGGTCCGGCCGTGACGGCCGCACCGTCGTGCCCCCGGCGATCGCCCAGGACGACATCGTCTACTGCTCGGCGGCGTTGCCCGACGGGCGCGTCGCCGTCGGCACCGGCGGGGACGGACTGGCCACGCCGGCCGTGGCCGTGTTCGGCCTCGACGACTCACGCGGCGCCATGGTGGTCCGCCTGCCGCGCGAGTCCCTCGTCGACACCGTCGCGGTCGAGGGCACGACGGTGTGGGCGACGGCCCGGCCATCCGGCGCCCTGTACCGCATCGACGCCGGGACGGGTGACCTGCGACGGGTCGCCGTTCCCGTCCCGATGTCGGAGACCCGTGAGCTGTTCCTCCGGGGCACCCTCGTCATCGGCGCGTCGGCCGACGGCAGCGTGTGGACCCACGATCGGAGCGACAACACCGTCGAACGGCACACCCCCACCGACCTGGGCCTCGTCAGCCGTGCGCAGAAGCCCCAGTCGGTCCTCGCGACCAGCACCCACACCGACGTCGGCGGCTCGTTCTCCATCACCCGCCACGACCGGTCCTCCAGCGTCGCGACCACCCGGTTCGTGCCCGGCGAACCCAAGGCGATGGTCGACGTCGACGGCACGACGTTCATGGCGATGTATCCGATCGCGGAGATCTGGTACTGGCCGCCGGAGGAGGCCTACCCGCGCCGGCTGACGCAGCTGCCCAACGACCAGCTGCGGCCCATCGACCTGGTGTACGCCGACCGGATCGACGCCCTGGCCGTGTCGACCACCGACGACCGGTCCCACAGCGCCGTGCACACCGTGGACCCCGTCACCGGACGGGTCGACACGATGTTCGACCCGCTGGGGCTCGGCCAGACCGCCTCCGGCCTGCACATCAGCGGCACCACCCTCTATGTCGGCGGGTCCAGCAACGCACCCGACGTGGCGGCCTTCGACATCCTGTCTGGCAACAGGCTGTGGCAGGTGACCGACGTGGCACCCGGCGGCAGCTTCGTGCTGGGGCTGGCGGCCGTCGGCAACACCCTGGTGGTCTCGACCGCCACGGGATGGCTGGCCCGCATCGACCTGCGCACCCGGCAGGTCGTGCAGCGGCGCCGGTTCGCCAACGAGGCGGGCCGCATGCGGCTGGCCGGCAACCGGGTCCTGCTCGTCAACGCCGAGGTGCTGGTCGAGGTCAACCCGACCACGCTGGCCACCACGGTGCTCGAGGGCAACCTCGACGCGGAGGTGTGGGGATGGCCGCCGCTGGACGTGGACCGCACCGGGCGGGCCTGGCTGATCCGCGGCCGAGAGCTGGTCCACACCTGACCGGGTAGGGTCACCCCTCCCCTGCCCCGGATCCCGACGATCCGGGGCGCCGCCGACAGAGAGGTCCGTCCCCGTGCTCGTCGACTCCCACGTGCTGATCACCGGTGCGACCAGCGGCATCGGCCGTTCCTGCGCCGTCGCGTTCGCCGAGGCCGGCGCCCGGCTGACCATCACCGGCCGCCGATCCGATCGCCTGGCCGAGCTGGCCGAGGAGCTGCCCGGCGAGGTCGCGACGTTGGCCTTCGACGTGCGGGATCGTGACGCCACCCGCGCCGCGCTGGCCGAGGTCACCTCGCCCGACGTCCTGGTCAACAACGCGGGTCTGGCCGCGGGGTTCGAGCCCATCCAGGACGGCGACGAGGCCGACTGGGACGCGATGCTGGACACCAACGTCAAGGGCCTGCTGACCGTCAGCCGAGCCCTGCTGCCGGGCATGGTCGAGCGCGGCAGCGGCCACGTGATCAACATCGGCTCCACGGCCGGCCACGAGGCCTACCCCAACGGGGCGGTGTACTGCGCGACCAAGCATGCGGTCGGGGCGCTGACCAAGGCGATGCGCATGGACCTGCTCGGCACCGGGGTCCGGGTGTCCACGGTCGATCCGGGCATGGTGGAGACGGAGTTCTCCGTCGTCCGGTTCCACGGTGACACCGACCGGGCCGCCCGGGTGTACGAGGGCCTCGACCCGCTGACCCCCGACGACATCGCCGAGACCGTCGTGTGGGTCGCCGACCGTCCGCGGCACGTGCAGGTGGCCGAGGTCGTCATCATGCCGACCGACCAGGCCTCGGCGACGATGTTCAACCGCCGCTGACCATCACGACGCCCGACCACCGAGGGCGGCCGGGCGTCGACGACGGTGGTCAGGCGGGGGCGCCGACCGACCCCTCGTTGGCGGCCTCGAACTTGGCCAGCTCCGACTTCGGGGCGATGCGCCAGAAGCCGCGCCAGGCGTCGTCCCAGTTCTCCAGCAGCTCGATGCCGCGACGGGACTCCGTCAGGGCCACGTGCCGCTCGATCATCTCCCGGACCTGGTCCAGCTGTGCGGTGTCCAGGCGACGAGCCTCGACCAGCGCCGAGTTGATGCGGGCCAGGATCCAGCTGGAGTCGTCGTGCACGTAGCACTCGCCGCCGGTCATGCCGGCGCCGAGGTTGAACCCGGTCTGGCCGAGGATCACCACGGTGCCGCCCGTCATGTACTCACAGGCGTGCTCGCCGGTGCCCTCGACCACGGCGTTCGCGCCGGAGTTGCGGACACCGAACCGCTCGCCGACCCGGCCGGCGATGAACAGCTCGCCGCCGGTCGCGCCGTACAGCAGCGTGTTGCCGGCCAGCACCGGGGTGCTGCCGCCGCTGTGCACGACGTCGTCGGCCGGTGGACGGACGACGATGGTCCCGCCGCCCATGCCCTTGCCGACGTAGTCGTTGGCCTCACCGGTGAGGACGAACTCCGCCCCGGCGGACAGGAACGCACCGAAGGACTGGCCGGCCTCGCCGTCGAAGCGGAAGGTCACCTTGCCCTCGGGGGCCCGCTCGCCGAACTCCAGGCCGATCGCCCCGCCGAGCCGCGCGCCGACGGTGCGTTCGGCGTTGCGGATGTCGTAGCGGAGGCTGAGGACGCCGCCCTCCCACAGGGTGGAGAAGGCGTCCTCGAACACGCGGTCCCCGAGCTGTCCACGCGGCGCCTGGATCGGCAGGGTCTCCACGTAGTGCAGGGCGTCGGGTTCGCCGCCGAGGCTGGCGGCGATGTCGGTGTTGACCTCCGACCGGGCGTCGAACAGCAGCGGTGAGGGGTCCAGCATCCCCGACCGGTCGTCGTCGCCGAGGTCGCGGACGGCAAGCAGGTCCACCCGGCCGATGGCCTCGTCGAGCGAGCGCAGGCCCATCGCGGCCAGCCCGTGACGGACCTCCTCGGCCACGAACAGCATGAACGCCGCGACCATCTCCGGGGTGCCCTTGTACTTCTCGCGCAGGTCCACGCGCTGGGTGGCGACACCCACCGGGCAGGTGTCACGGTGGCAGGCCCGCACCATGATGCAGCCCTCCGCCAGCAGCGCGGCCGTGCCGAAGCCGAACTCGTCGCCGCCGAGCAGGGCCGCCATCAGGACGTCCCGGCCGGTCTTGAACCCGCCGTCGACCTGCAGGCGGACCCGCGAACGCAGCGAGTTGCGGACCAGCGTCTGCTGGGTCTCGGCGAGGCCGAGCTCCCAGGCCATGCCGGCGTGCTTGATCGACGACAGCGGCGAGGCGCCGGTGCCCCCGTCACCGCCGGAGATCTGGACGGCGTCGGCGAGGCCCTTGACCACACCCGCGGCGACCGTGCCGACCCCCGCCGAGGACACCAGCTTCACGCTGACGCCCGCATGCGGGTTGATCTGCTTGAGGTCGTAGATCAGCTGGGCGAGGTCCTCGATGGAGTAGATGTCGTGGTGCGGCGGCGGGCTGATCAGCGCCACCCCCGGCTGGGTGTGCCGCAGCCGGGCGATGAGGCTGGAGACCTTGTGGCTGGGCAGCTGGCCGCCCTCGCCGGGCTTGGAGCCCTGCGCCATCTTGATCTGCAGCTCGTCGGCGAACGCCAGGTAGCGCGGGGTGACCCCGAAGCGGCCGGACGCGACCTGCTTGGCCTTGGAGTTGCGGTCGTGCGCGGTGCCACGGGTGGCGAACCGGGCCGGGTCCTCCCCGCCCTCCCCGCAGTTGGAGTACCCGCCGATCATGTTCATCGCCATGGCCAGCGTCTCGTGGGACTCCGGCGAGAGCGCGCCGAGCGACATCGCCCCGGTGAAGAACCGCTGGGTGATGGAGGTGGCCGGTTCGACCTCCTCCAGCGGGATCGGTTCGGCAGCCTCGACGAAGTCCAGCAGGTCGCGGGGTTCGGTCGCCGGCCGGTTGTTCACCAGCTCCGCGTAGGTCTGGTAGGTCTCCCACCGACCCTGCTTGGTGGCGTGGTTCAGCAGGTGGGCAGCCCGGAGCTCGGCTGCCATGTGCTCGGGTTCGGGCGCGGTGCCGTTGGTGGTGCTGGCCGGATCGGGCAGGTCCAGCGGATCGCCCTCGAGCCCCACGGTGCGGTGCAGCGCGCTGACCACCTCGGGGTTGGTGGCGTGGTACTCCCCGCCCTTCTTGAACTTGTAGTGGCCGTGGGAGGGCAACGTCGGGCCGGAGGTTCGCGACGTGGTCGGATCCGGGTAGGCGTCGGCGTGGCGGGCCAGCACGTCGCTGGCGAGCTGCGCGAAGCCGACGCCGCCGAGCGCCGACGGGGTGCCGGTCAGGCAGGTGTCGACGACCTCCTTGGCCAGGCCCGCCCCCTCGAAGATCTGCGCCGACCGGTAGCTGTCGAGGGTCGAGATGCCCATCTTCGACATGATCTTCAGCACGCCCTCCTCCGCAGCGCGCTTCAGGTTGGCCTGGACTTCACCGGCGGAGGGGTTGTCGCGCCCGATGCGACCGTCGTCGGCCAGCTTGGTCATCGACTCCAGCGACAGGCGGGGGCAGATGACGTCGGCGCCGTAGCCCAGCAGGCAGGCGAAGCTGTGGGTGTCGCGGGCGTCGTCGGTCTCGGCGATCAACGACACGCGGGTGCGCAGCTGCTCGGCGACCAGGCGGTGGTGGATGGCACCGATGGCCAGCACCATCGGCACGGGTGCACGCTCGTCGCTGACCGACCGGTCCGAGGCGATCAGCACCTGCGCGCCGTCGCGGACCGCCGCGGCGGCCTCGAGCCCGATCTCGACGAGGCGTTCGGCCATGCCCTCGGGACCGTCGGCCACCGGCCAGGTGGTGTCCAGGCCGTGCACGTCGAAGCTGATGTCGGGGTCGAGGACCAGCTGCTGCAGGCCCTGCGGGTACATGACGAAGCTCTCGAGCTCCAGCAGGCGGGCCGCCTCCGGCTCTTCCTTCAGGATCGGCGAGCGGGGGCCGAGCAGGGTCCGCAGCGACATGACCGCCGCCTCGCGGATCGGGTCGATCGGCGGGTTGGTGACCTGCGCGAAGCGCTGCTTGAGGTACTGGTAGACCGTCCGGGTCCGACCGGCGAAGATCGACAGCTGGGTGTCGTCGCCCATGGAGGAGATTGGTTCCTTGCCCGACGTCGCCATCGGGCGGAGGATCGTGATCTCCTCCTCCTTGGTGTAGCCGGCGACGACCTGACGGGCGGCGAGGTCCTCGGGGGCCGCGTCGACGGGCAGGCCGGGGCCCACGGGGATCATGTGGGCGCGGAGCCACTCGCCGTACGGCTTTCGGCGGGCCAGGTCGGCCTTGACCTGGTCGTTCTCCAGCACCCCACCGAGGGCTGGGTCGACGACGAGCATCTGGCCGGGGCCCAGCCGGTCGCGTCGGACCGAGCCGTGGCCCCGGGTGCGGACGGCGCCGACCTCGGAGGACACGACGACGAAGCCGTCCTCGCAGATGGAGTAGCGCAGCGGACGCAGGCCGTTGCGGTCCAGCGCCGCGGCGAGGCGCAGGCCGTCGGTGAAGACCAGGCCGGCCGGTCCGTCCCACGGCTCGATGAGGGAGGAGTGGTAGCGGTAGAAGTCGGTGACGCGCGGGTGCAGGTCGCGGGCACCCTCCCACACCTGCGGGACCATCATGGCCACGGAGTGCGCGGCGGACCGACCACCGCGGACGAGCAGCTCCAGCACCTGGTCCAGGCGGGCGGAGTCCGACCCGGCCTCGTCGATGATCGGCTGCAGCAGGTCCTCGCCGGCCTCGCCCAGCTCGGCCCAGTCCGCCCCGAGGTTGCCCACGCGTGCCCGCATGAGGTTGGTGTTGCCCTCGATGGTGTTGATCTCGCCGTTGTGGCAGAGGAAGCGGAACGGCTGCGCCCGGTCCCACGTCGGCATCGTGTTGGTCGAGTACCGCTGGTGGAAGATCGCGAACCAGCCGTCCACGTCGTTGCTGGCCAGGTCGGGGTAGAACGCGGCCAGCTGGTCGGCGGCGGTCATGCCCTTGTAGGTGATGGTGCGCATCGACCAGGACGCGAAGTAGGCCTCGACGCCCTCCTCGCGGCAGGTCGTCTCCGCGGCCTTGCGGGCCAGGTAGCACGCACGCTCGGCGGTTTCGTCGTCGGTGCTGGACTCCCGGGTGAAGATCGCCTGCTCGATGCGGGGGCGCGCCGCGCGGGCGATGTCACCGAGCGCGTCGTCGTCGGTGGGCACCTCGCGCCAAGCGACGAAGGTCAGGCCGAAGCGGGCCAGCGCCGTCTCCACGGCCTCGCGTGCCGTCTCGCGTGCGGTGTCGCCACGCTCGTCGTCGCGGCCGTCGAGGAAGCACATCGCCGCGCCGAGCCGGGTGTGGTCGGCCACCGCAGCAGCCGACGCGAGGAACCTCGTCGGCAGCGGGATCAGCACGCCGGCGCCGTCACCGGAGCGGCCGTCGGCCGCCACGGCACCGCGGTGCATGACCCCCGCCAGCCCGTCCAGGGCGTCGTCGATGATCTGGCGGCTGGCGGTGCCGCCGGCGTTGGCGACGAGGCCGATGCCACAGGCGTCGCGTTCGTACCGGGGGTCGTAAAGGCCAGTCATGTTCCTCCTCGAGGGTCGGACGGGTGTCACGCGGACGGCAGGGCGGAGCCGAAAACACGAAAACGGTGCCTGCCTGAATGGGCGAGCACCGTTGCTTGCGTTGACGGGCATCCTAGCTGGGGACGTGTGTGTCCACGCAATCGGACACCGTCCTCCCCCTCGCCGTGACCCAGAACCCCAACGACATCGCCGAACGACTCGCCCGCCGGGGGCGCGTCCGTGGCCTCGCGCCCGGAGCGCCGCTGGCCGACGTGGTCAAGAAGATGCCCAAGGCACGTGCCGCCGGGCTGCTGCACGACGGCGCTGGTATGGATGCGGCGGCGATCGCCGAGGTCATGGGGTCCACGGCCGCACAGGTTCGCCGGCACGTGGCCAAGGCCCGGCTGGATGCCGCGGGATCCGACGTGACGCCCTGCAGCGACCAGCTCGACGGCCTGATGACCTTCGCCGCCGACGCGGTGGACCACGCGATGGGCTGCGAGGACTGCAAGGCCGCTCGCGAGGCCTTCCGGCAGGGCAAGGGCGAGCTCCGGGACGCCTGGCAGCGCGACGACGTCAAGCCGTCCCGCCCGTGGGAGCACGACGAGTCCCCCGTCACGGAACGCACCTCGACCGCCCGGCGGGCGGGCTCGACGACCGAGGCCCCGTCAGCCGGCGGTGGCGCACCGCGGCTGCCGGAGCTCGACGAGGAACCCGAGGGCCCGTCCCGCTGGCAGCAGGAACCCCGCCGGTCCGCAGGACAGCTGCCCGAGCAGTCCCCCCGTGCGCCTCGACCTGCCGCACCCTCACCTGCGGCACCCGGGCGGTCCCCTGCACGGCCGACCCCCACGCCCGACCCGGTGACGAAGGGCCGTCGCGAGGGCCCCGACGACGAGCGGCCGGCGATCCGGCCGATCCCCTTCCCCAACCGGGCGAAGAAGGAGCTGCCCGAACCGGCCCCGGCGCCCCGTCGCCGCCGCCGGTTCCGCCCGTGGTCCAACACGCCCCTGGCCGCGCTCGCCGCGAGCAGCCTGGCCACCGTGCTGATCGCCGCGGTGGCCGTCCAGGCCGGGGAGAACGGGCCCGACGACGTCGCCCTCGAGGCGCCGACCGAGGTCGTGGCCACCGAGGCCGAGCCGGTCGAGACGGCCACGCCGATGGAGTCAGCGGCGCCCGAGGCCGTCGAGGTCGACCTGCCGCTGCACGCGGAGGCCCCTGCGGTACTGCGGGTCCTGCCTCGTGACATCCACCGGCCGGAGCCGACGCCCACGCCGACCCCGACCCCGACCCCCACGCCGATCCCCACCCCCACGCAGCCGCCGGCCCCGCCCGAGCCGACGCCGCCGGAGGAGTCCTTCGAGGTCTGGCTGCGCCTGGCGCAGTGCGAGTCCAGCGGTGACTGGACGATCAACACCGGCAACGGGTTCTACGGCGGCCTGCAGTTCACCCTCGACTCGTGGCGGTTCGTGGGCGGCGAGGGCATGCCGCACGAGGCATCCCGGGACGAGCAGATCCGCCGGGCGCAGCGGCTGCAGCGGCTGCAGGGCTGGGAGGCCTGGCCGGTCTGCTCCCGCAAGCTCGGCCTGCGCTGACCCGTCGGTGACTCCTCGCCGGCGGGCGACGGGATGACATGATGCGCGCCATGGACGACACCACCGCGCCCCCGGACCTGCCCGAGCTGGACCTCGACGACGTCGTGAAGGCCTTCCGCGTGGAGCCCGGCGACGAGCTGGACCTGTCCGAGCACGACACCCGGGCCACCGTCGGCTGGGACGGCGACAAGGAGCAGGGCAAGGCCGCAGCGTTGGCAGCCAACGCCCGCCTGGAGGCCCTGCAGGAGCTGCTGTACGCCGAGGGCAGGCGCCGGGTGCTGGTCGTCCTGCAGGCGATGGACACCGGCGGCAAGGACTCCACGATCCGCCACGTCTTCGACGGCGTGAACCCGCAGGGCGTCAAGGTCGCGTCGTTCAAGAAGCCAACGGAGGAGGAGCTGGCCCACGACTACCTGTGGCGGGCCCATGCCGTGGTCCCGGCCGACGGGCAGATCACGGTCTTCAACCGCTCTCACTACGAGGACGTCCTGGTGGTGCGGGTCCACGACCTCGTGCCCGAGGAGCGGTGGCGCAAGCGCTACGGCCACATCCGCGACTTCGAGCGCATGCTGGTCGACGAGGGCACGACGATCGTGAAGATCTTCCTCCACATCTCCCCCGAGGAGCAGGCCGAGCGGCTGCAGGAGCGGCTGGACGACCCCGAGAAGCACTGGAAGTTCGCCACGGGCGACCTGGCCGAGCGGAAGCGGTGGAAGGACTACATCGCCGCCTTCGAGGACGCCCTGTCGGAGACCTCCACCGAGGACGCACCCTGGTACGTCATCCCGGCGGACCGCAAGTGGTACCGCAACCTCGTCATCGCCAACATCCTGGTCGACGTCCTCGAGGGCCTCCACATGCAGTGGCCGCCGGAGGAGGAGGGCCTCGACGACGTGGTGATCCCCGACATCGACTGACCCGTCGGGCCGGCAGCCCGGGCGACCACGGCAGGCATGATGGTGGCCGTGTCCGCCTCGATCGCCCGTCGTGCCCTGTTCGGCGGGGTCGTGGGCACCACCTCCAGCGTCCTGCCGGCCTTCATGACCGGCGCGATCGCCGTGCAGCTGGCCGACGACCTTGCGCTGGGTGCCTCGCAGCTGGGCCTGGTCATCGGCGGCTTCTTCGCCAGCGCCGCCCTGGGGTCGGTGCTTCTCGGCCGGCTGGCCGAACGGCTGGGGCCGGGGCCTGCCATGCGGATCGGCCTGCTCACCAGCCTGGTCACCGGGCTGGCGCTGTCGCAGGCCCGGAGCGCCCTGCACCTGGGACTGGCCCTGCTGGTGGCCGGCACCAGCAACGCGCTGACCCAGCCGGCGGCCAACCTGCTGCTGGTCCGCCACGTGCCCGCGGGACGGCTGGGCCTGGCGATGGCGCTGAAGCAGGCGGGCATGCCGATCGCGAGCCTGCTCGGCGGGGTGGCCGTACCCGTGCTGGCGCTGACGGTCGGCTGGCGCTGGGCCTACGTGGCAGCCGCGCTGGTGGCGGCCGCGGCGCTTGCCGCGGTGCCCTCCCTGGGCCAGCACGAGGGCCGGCGACCGGGATCGGTCCGGCTGCTGGGATCATCGGGGTCGCCGACGGGATCGGGCCGCCTGCCGGGGTCATCGGGATCGCCGGCGCGGCCGGACCTGCCCCGCCGCCTGCTGATCGGCTACGCCGTCGTGGGCCTCCTCGGCGCTGCGGCTGCCGGGGCGACCGTGTCGTTCCTGGTCTCGGCCGGTGAGGGTTCCGGCCTGTCGCCGGGCGCGGCAGGGTTGCTGCTGACCGGCGGGTCCGCCGTGGGGATCACCTCGCGGATCCTGCACGGCCGGTGGGCTGACGGCCCCCGCCTGCTGCCGATCCGACGCGTGGCCCTGCTGCTGGGCGTCGGTGGCCTGGCCACGATCGTGCTGGCGCTGGACACCCCGGTCGCCTACGTGGGGGCCGTCGTCCCGGTCTTCGCGTTCGGATGGGCGTGGCCCGGGCTGTTCAACCTCTCGGTGGTCCGCAACAACCCCTCTGCGGCCGCCGCGTCCACCGGCGTGACCCAGACCGGGGTCTACATCGGCGCCGGCGCCGGCCCGGTGCTCGGCGGCCTCGTCGTGGATGCGGCCGGATACCCCGCCCTGTGGTGGGCCGCCGGCCTCAGCCTCCTCCTCGCCAGCGGGACGGCCCTCCTCCTCCGCGCACGCCTGCGCGCCCGCCGCACCACCCTCTCCCCGGATGGATTCGCCTCCGATGCCGGCGTCGAGCCGTCGTCGCGGAGTCGATTCCATCCGCTCGAACGCCGCTGACCTGCGAAGACGACGCAGCGTCACCCACATCCCGAGGCGATTCCATCACCATCGGAGGCGATTCCATCGGATCGGGGAGGCCGGGGCGCCGGGCGGCGGCCGGCGTGGCCGGGCCCGCCGGGACGGCGCAGCCCAGCGAGGTGGGGTTCAGCTGCCGGCGCGGGCGAACTGGGTGCGGTACAGCTCGGCGTAGAGGCCCTCGGCACCGACGAGCTCGTCGTGGGTGCCACGCTGCACGACGCGACCGCCCTCGATGACGAGGATCTGGTCGGCGTCGACGATGGTGGACAGGCGGTGGGCGATGACCAGGCTGGTGCGCTCGCGCAGCGCCGCCGACAGGGCGATCTGGATCTTCTCCTCGTTGTCGGAGTCCAGGTGGCTCGTCGCCTCGTCGAGCACGATGATCGAGGGGTCCTTCAGCAGCACCCGGGCGATCGCCAGCCGCTGCTTCTCCCCGCCCGAAAGCCGGTAGCCGCGGTCGCCCACGACGGTCTGGTAGCCGTCGGGCAGCGCGTCGATGACGTCGTGGATGCGGGCCGCACGACAGGCGGCGACGACCTGGTCCTGCGTCGCGTCCGGCCTGGCGAACCGCAGGTTGGCCAGCACCGTGTCGTGGAACAGGTGCGGGTCCTGGCTGACGACGCCGATGGTGGCCGCCAGGCTGTCGAGGGTGACGGTGCGGACGTCGTGGCCGTCGATGCGGACCGCCCCCTCCCCCACGTCGTACAGCCGTGAGACCAACGACAGGATCGTGGACTTGCCGGCCCCGCTCGGACCGACCAGCGCGACGGTCTGGCCGGGCTCGGCGACGAACGACACACCCTGCAGGACCGTCTCGCCGGGCCGCGCGTCCATCACGTCGATCCACGAGTCGAGGGAGGACACCGAGGACTCGTTGGCGGTGGGGTAGGCGAAGGTGACGTCGTCGAACTCCACCCGACCGGCCTGCTCGTCGAGCACCACGGCGTCCTCGGCGTCGGCGATGGGGTGGGCGATGTCGAGGATCTCGAACACCCGGTCGAAGCTGACCAGCGCGGTGAGCACCTCCACCGGTGCGTTGGAGAGGGCCGCCAGCGGCTGGTAGGCCTGCTGGACCAGCAGGCCGAACGCCACGACGTCGCCGGGGTTGAACGACCCCGACAGGGCCATGCGGCCACCGATCAGGTACACCGCTGCGGTCCCGAGGGCGCCCATCAGCCCCAGCACGACGAAGAACAGCCGGCCGATCACGGCGGTCTGCACGCCGATGTCGGCGACCCGCCGGGCCGAGGTGCCGAACGTGTCGGTCTCCTCGTCGGGCCGCCCGAAGAGCTTGACGATCATGGCGCCGGCGACGTTGAACCGCTCGGTCATGAACGAGTTCATGTCGGCGTTGAGGTTCATCGACTCGCGCGTCAGGCCCTGCAGCCGCTTGCCGACCCCCTTGGCGGCCAGCACGAAGAACGGCAGCACCGCGAGGGTGATCAGGGTCAGCTGCCACGACAGCGACAGCATCAGCCCGACGGTGGCGAGGACCTGCACGAGGTTGGCGGCCAGCGTCCCGAAGGTGCCCGTCAGCGCCGACTGGGCGCCCACGACGTCGTTGTTCAGCCGGCTGATCAGCGCGCCGGTCTGGGTGCGGGTGAAGAACGCAAGCGGCATCCGCTGGACGTGGTCGAACAACGAGCGGCGCAGGTCGTGGATCAGCTGCTCACCGATCCAGGCGGAGAAGTACCGCTGGGCGACGCTGAGCAGGCTGCTGACGACGGCGACGCCGACGAGCCCGAGTGCGAGCCACGTGATGCGGTCGACCGCCCCCTCCGGCGGGTCCGACAGGGTGTCGACGATCAGGCCGATGATCCGTGGCGGGACGACCGTCAGGATGCTGCCGAGGGAGATCAGCCCGATGAGCAGCAGCAGGCGTGACCGGTACGGCCTGGCGAAGGTCCGCCACACCCGGCCGATCAGTCCCGAGCGCAGCCCGACCTCACGGGGGCCGTCCAGCCCACGTCGCACTCGGCCGGTGCCCGGCATCATCGGCCGGCCGCCGCCACCCCACGGGGAGATCATCGACATCGCCCACCCAGCATGCCCGGCCGGTCGGGATCCGCCGCGCGGGGCACGGCACCGACCGTCCGGACGCTAGCCCGCGGCGGCCTCGGCCTGCTCCAGGTCCTCCACGAGCTGCTCCCACTCGCGGCTCAGGTCCGCCGCCCGCGACTTGGCGACGTCGTGTCGCTTGGTCAGCTCCTTGGCGGCCCCCGGGTCGTCGAAGGCACCCGGCTCGGCCATCTCGCGCTGGATCGCGGCGACCTCGTCCTCGGCCTTCATCAGCGCCTTCTCGGCCTTCGACAGCTTCTGCCGCAGGTCCTTGGTGCGGTTGTGCAGGCGGTTGCGCCGCTCTGCCTCGGCCCGCTTGTCGGCCTTCTTGTCGGCCTTGCTGTCGCCCCTGCCGTTGTCGGACTGGCCCCCGGCCCCACCGCGCATCCGCGGGCCGTCGTCGGCACCCAGCGGCCGGCCCAGGTAGTCCAGGCCCATCTTCTCCGCGTAGCTGGCGTAGTCGCCGAGGTGCATGCGGGCGGTCCCGTCGCCGACGGCGATGACGACGTCGGCGACCGAGCGGATCAGGTGGCGGTCGTGGGTGATCAGCACCACGGTGCCCGGGTAGGCGATGAGCGCGTCCTCGATGACGTCGCGGCTGGCGATGTCGAGGTGGTTGGTCGGCTCGTCCATGCACAGCAGGTTGGCCGGCTGGGCGATCAGGCGGGCCAGCGCGATGCGGGCACGCTCGCCACCGGACAGCACGGCGACCTTCTTGTCGACGTCCTCACCGGAGAACAGGAACGATCCGAGGACCGACCGGGGGTTGACCCTGGAGGTGTCGACGGCGGCGGCGACCTCCTGCAGGGCGGTCTTCTCCATGTGCAGCGCGTCGACCTGGTGCTGGGCGTAGTAGGCGACCTGCACGTTGTGGCCGAGCACCCGCTCGCCCTCGTCGGGCTCCAGCGCGCCGACGAGCATCTTGAGGAGGGTCGACTTGCCGGCGCCGTTGGGGCCCACGAGCGCGACCTTCATGCCGCGTTCCAGCGCCAGGTCGAGGCCGGTGTAGACGACGTTGTCGCCGTAGGCCTTGCGGGCGTTGCGCAGCTCGACGACCGTCCGGCCGGCGCGGGGGGCCTCGCCGAAGGTCAGCTTCATCGCCCGGGCCTTGCGGTCGTCGACCTCGACGGTCTCCATCTTCTCCAGCATCTTGACGCGCGACTGGACCTGCTTGGCCTTGCTGGCCTTGTAGCGGAACCGCTCGACGAAGGCCTCGACCTCCGCGACCTTCTTGGCCTGGTTCTTGGCCTGCGCGAGCAGCTGCTCCTGGCGTTCGGCTCGGGAGGTGATGAAGTACTCGTAGTCGCCGGCGTAGCTGGTGACCCGCCCGTCGGCGACCTCGACGACCTGGTTGGCGATGGCGTTGATGAAGTCGCGGTCGTGGCTGATCAGCACGATGGCGCCGTCGTAGGCGGCGAGGAACTGCTGCAGCCAGCCGACGGACTCCAGGTCCAGGTGGTTGGTCGGCTCGTCCAGCATCAGCACGTCGGGGTTGCGCAGCAGCAGCCGGGCCAGCGCCACCCGCATCATCCAGCCACCGGACAGGGTGCGGAGCGGCTCGTCCATGGTTCGCTCGTCGAACCCGAGGCCGGCCATGATCCGGCGGGCGCGGGCGTCGAGGTCGTAGCCGCCGAGGTGCTCGAAGCGCGTCTGGACGCGGCCGAACTCCTCGAGGATCGCCTCGTCCTCGGGGTCCTCGGCCATGGCCATGCCGAGCTCGGTCAGGCGTCCCTCGAGCTCCTTGACGGGCACGCCGGACACGACGAGGTCGATCGGCGTGGGGTTCTTGCCCTCTGCCTCGGCCTGGGCATTGGCCCAGTCGGCGACGTCCTGCTCGAGGACGCCGACCTCCACCCCGCGCTGGACGGCGACCTCGCCGCTGTCGGCGGGTTCGACACCGGTGATGATCTTCATCAGGGTGGTCTTGCCGGCACCGTTGGGGCCCACGATCGCGGTTCGGGTGCCAGCGTCGATGCGCATGCTGACGTCGGCGAACAGGGTTCGCCCCCCGAAGGACTTGGTCACGGACCCGACGGTGATCACAAGCGAGCAGGGTACGTCGCCGGTACACGGGTGGCAGACCGGCGACCGTCCATCCGCCCGGTACCCTCCCCCGCGTGAGCATCTCTCAGATCCACGGTTACGTGGTCGGCGGTTCGATCGTCGGCTCGTGGCTGATCGTCATGGTCCTTGCCCTCGTCCTTCGCGTGGTGAAGGGGGACGACGACGTGCCCTGGTTCTGGCGCATCGTGTCGGTCGCCCAGATCCTCCTGGCCGTCCAGCTGCTGTTCGGGGTGGTCCTGCTGCTGATGGGCCGCGTGCCCATGCCGGGCGACACGTTCACGACGGCGTTCCACTTCCTGTACGGCTTCGTGTTCCCGCTGGTGGTGCTGTTCTACGGCCACAAGTTCGCCCGTGAGGGCCGGTACCACCCGCTGCTGGTCTTCTCCGTGGTGGGGCTCGTGAACTTCGGGCTGACCGCCCGCGGGCTGTCGGCGATCCTCGTCGCCCGCGGAGTCCTCTGACCCCAGCCGACCGTGCTCGACGGCGTCCAGCGGATATCCGCGGGACGCCGTCCGCCGTAGCATGGGAGACTGGAGCTTCTGGCAGACATGGATCGCAACACACGCGCACAGTGGCCCGGGCGGATCGCCGCCCTGGTCGTGATGATGCTGGGCATCCCCACGGTGCTCGGCCTTGCCGCGTTCTTCACCGAGGCCCCGATCGTCGCCGGGGAGCCGTCCCCGCGGACCGTCATCGCCGCCGAGCAGGTCCGGGTGGTCGACGACGAGGAGACCGAGCTCCAGCGCCGCCAGGCCGCTGAGGAGGTCGACCCCGTCGTCACCCCGGACCTCGAGGCGCAGACGGCGCTGATCGATAGGGTCATCGACGCCTTCGACGTGGCCGCAACCACCGCCTCCCCGGGCCCCGACGGCACCATCCCCAGCCGCAGCGACCAGATCGCGGCGCTGGAGGAGCGGCTGACCATGCTGTCCACCGAGGGCATCGACCTGCTGGTCGGGCTGACGAGCAGCCAGCTGTCGGTGGCCCGCGCCGAGGCGATCGACATCGCCCGAAGCGCCGCCGCGACGGAGCTGGAGGACGCCGACGACGTGCAGCGCTGGGCCGACAACGACCTGCAGCGTGCCCTCGCCCTGTCCACCGTCAGCCAGCCGGTCGCCTCCCAGGTCCTCGACCCGATCATCCGGGATGCCCTGCGACCGACCTTCACCATCGACGTCGACGCCACCAGCGAAGCCCGCGCCGCCGCGTCGGCCCAGGTGGAGGAGGTGGCGCTGGTCATCCAGCGCGGCACCCCGATCGTCCGGGTGGGCGACACCGTCACCGACCTGCAGGTGCAGGCGCTGCGCGACACCGGCCAGGACGGCACCGACCCCACCCAGGAGTTCGCACAGGCGCTGCTGCTGAGCGTGATCCTGACCACGGTCGTGGCGGTCTACGTCCGGACCTACCGGCCGACCATCTGGAGCACCCCCAAGCAGCTGATGCTGATGGCGGTGCTGCTGGTGATGTTCACCGCCATCCTCGTCGCCATCAACACCGTCGCCGTCGGCGGCAACGAACGCCACTTCCTGATCCCGGTCGGCGCGATGGCGATGCTGGCCACGATCCTGTTCGACGCCCGGATCGGTGTGCTGCTGGTCATCCCGATGGTGGCGCTGATCTCCTACCAGGTGCCCGGGCAGCTCGGCATCGTGCCGTTCGCGGCCGTTTCCGGGCTGCTGTCCATCCCGATCATCGGTCGCCTGACCGCCCGCGGGCAGCTCCGCCAGGCGGCGTGGCAGTCCACGCTGGCCTACATCGTCCTGGCCGGCGCGTTCACCGTCGTCTACAGCGGCACGGAGGGCATCACCGGTGCGCTGGTGGCCGGCGCGCTCAACGGCGTGCTGACCGCGCTGATGGTCAACGGGCTGCTGCCGTTCCTGGAGAGCCTGTTCGGCATCATCACCGCCAACAGCCTGCTGGACTTCGCCGACCGCAACCATCCCCTCCTCCGCGAGCTGGAGGACAAGGCGATCGGCACCTACAACCACTCGGTGATGGTGGCCAACCTCGCCAGCCGTGCCTGCCGCAGGATCGGTGCCGACCCGCTCCTGGCGGAGGTCATGGCGCTCTACCACGACATCGGCAAGGTCGCGAAGCCCTACTTCTTCGTGGAGAACCAGGTCGCGATCGCCAACCCCCACGACCAGCTCGACGACCCCCGGCAGAGCGCGCTCATCATCCAGCGACACGTCACCGACGGCATCGAGATGGCCGCGGTGCACAAGCTGCCGCCCGAGATCGTCGACGGCATCCGCACCCACCACGGCACCACCGTCGTCGCCTACTTCTACCGGCAGGCCCTGCAGCGGGCGGAGGACAGCGACGGTCCCGAGCCGGACGAGGCGTTCTTCCGCTACAAGGGCCGAAAGCCCCACTCGCGCGAGCAGGCCGTGCTGATGCTGTCGGACTGCTGCGAGGGGGCCGTGCGTGCGGCGTCGCAGAACAGCGCGACGATGTCGCGGGACCAGATCAGCCAGATCGTGACCGGCCTGATCAGCGACCGCGTCGCCGACGGCCAGCTCGACGACTCGCCGCTGACCTTCGCGGACCTCCGCGCGGTCGAGCAGTCGTTGATCGAGGCGCTGGAAGGCGTCTACCACCCTCGTATCCAGTACCCGAAGGACCCCAAGAAGACCGTCGAAGCCGTCAAGCAGGCTCGGCTGGAGACCGAGGACGAGGCGCGGGCCGCCGAGGCCGCCGACGCAGCCCGGGCCCAGCTGTCGCCGGGCGAGCAGGCCCCGGCCGACGGCGAGGAAGCCGGCGTGGTGCGCCGACGGGGACAGGCCACCCAGCCCGTCAACGAGGCGATGGTCAGGTCCCTCGACGCTGCCCGTGCGGCCGCGCCGCGGCAGCCGGCCCCGGTTCATGATCAGGACTCCGGCCACTGATCCTGTGTAGCGTGGCGGGCATGGCGATGCCCACAGGCGGTGACACAGGCGGTCCGACCGGTGCAGAAGCGCTGGTCAGGGCGCTGCAGCGAGCCGGAGCGGATCGTGCGTTCGGGGTGCCCGGACCACACGACCTCGAGCTGATCGTGCAGCTCCGAGCCCAGGGGTTGCGCTTCGTCGCGATGCAACGGGCAGACGCCGCGGTGACCGCCGCCGCTGGGTGGACCCATCGCACCGGACGGCCCGCGGTCGCGGTGCCCGGTCCCGGCGACGGCACCCTCGGGGTGCTCCGTGCGCTGGAGGAGGCGCGGCAGCTCGGCGCGCCCGTCCTGGTGATCTCCCACTCCCCCACGGTCGTCCCGCGGACCGTCCGTCCCGGCGACACCGCCGAGGTCGCGCCGCTGCCGGTGGGGCTGGAGGAGGTGACGGTCGGCTCGATCGTCCTGCGGCCGACCGACGACCTGCGGGCCCAGGTGTCCCGGGCACGCGAGATGGCCATGACCGCCCCCGGCGGACCGGTCGTGATCCACCTGCCGCCGGGCTTCGCATCCGCTCCCGTCGCCCCCGAACCCGAGGATCCCGACCAGCCCGCCGACACCTCGTCGGCCACGGCCGCAAAGCCCGTCGAGCACGTCCAGCTGCGCCGTGCGGCCAACCTGGTCGACTCCTCCCAGAACGTGCTGATCTGGGTCGGTGGCGGCGCGATGCGCGCCGGCGCGGGTGGGGCGGTCGCGGAGCTGGCGGAGAAGGTCGGTGTGCCCGTCGTCACGACGGTGCACGCGGCCGGACTGCTGCCGGCACGCCACCCCTGCCTGGTCGGCATGCCACCCCACCTGCCCGCGGTCGGGGCGCTGTGGGACGACGCCGACCTGATCGTCGGCATCGGCACCGACTTCGACGACGAGTCCACCCAGGGTGGTGCCCAGCCCGACCCCGACGCCCTGATCGCCATCAACGTCGATCCGGCTGCCGCCGGCCGGCGGTACCGGCCCGACGTGCTGCTGCGCGGCGACGCACGGACCCTCACCAAGGCCCTGGCCGACACCGTCGGCTACCGGGGCGGCACCGCGGTCGTGCGGTCACGGCTGGACGAGGTCCGGTCCACCGTCAGGCGCCAGCTCGAGGCGGCACACGGTCCCGAGATGGCGTTCCTCACCGCCGTGTCCGCGGCCATCCCCGACCGGGCCACGGTGGTCACCGACCCCTGCGCGGCAGGACGGTGGTTGGCGGCGTTCCACGAGTGGACCCTTCCCCGGACCCTCTGGTTCCCCCCGACGCTGGACGCGGTCGGTTCGGCGATCCCTGCGGCGATCGGCGCGGCTGCGGCCGACTCGACCGAACCGGTCGTGGCGGTCGTCGGTGACCAGGGCATGCTGACCAACCTCGGCGAGCTGGCCACGATGGCTCGGGAGAAGCTGCCGCTCACGCTGCTCGTCGTCGACGACGGTGGCGCCGGACGGCTGCGCCCGCTGCTGGACACCCTCGACCTCGACCCGACGACGCTGGACCGGCCGACCCCCGACTTCGCGGCGCTCGCCCGGACCTTCGGCATGCGTGCCGACGTGATCGAGGTCATCGGCGAGGACCTGACGAAGGCGTTGCGCGCCCACATCGCCGCGCCCGACCCGACCATGCTTGTGGTCCGCAGCCGGCTTGCTGCCCCGCCGACCGACCAGCATCGCTGGTACCGCCAGCAGGGCTGGCAGCAATGACGATCGTGTCGCCCCTGACCGGCGAACCGCTCGAGGCGGTGGTGCTGGACTGGGGCGGCACCCTCACCGAACACGTCGAGGTCGAGCTGATCGACATGTGGCGTGTCGCAGCCGAACGCATCGACCCCGAGCGGGCCGAGGAGCTGACCGAGCAGCTGGTCGCCATCGAGGCGGCGTCGTGGGCCAAGACGACCACGACCATGCGGTCCTCCCGGCTGATGGATCTGCTGCTGGAGGCCGGTCACGTGCTGGACGTCGACGTCGCCGAGGCGGTCCTGCACGCCGCCCAGGAGGCCCACCTCGACGCGTGGACCCCGACCATCCGCCACCGCGACGACGCGGTGCCCACGCTGCAGGCGCTGCGGGCGGCAGGGCTGAGGATCGGGATGCTCTCCAACACCCACTGGCCACGCAGCTTCCACGAACGGTTCCTGGAGCGCGACGGCCTCGACGGGCTGATCGACGTGCGGCTCTACACCTCCGAGATCGACTGGGTGAAGCCCCACATCCAGCCGTTCGCCACCGTCGTGCAGCGCCTGCGGGTCCCCATGGAACGGTGTGTCTTCGTCGGCGACCGGCCGATCGACGACATCCAGGGTGCGGTGGAAGCGGGGATGTCGGCGGTGTGGGTCCGCAACGACCACACCCCGGGCGATCCCTCCGACGCCCACGCCGTGATCGACGCGCTGTCGGAGCTGCCCGGGGTGCTGGGGCTGGCCTGAGGCCGGCCGGGGGTCAGTCGGCCAGGCGGAAGTCCAGGTCGGCGGAGACGTCGGTGACGTCCATCTGCGCCTTCTGCAGCTTGCCGGCGTAGTCCCAGTTGACCGACTGCCAGCGGGTGAACTGGTCGATGACCCACATGCCGGACTGGCGAGAGCCGTTGCCCGACTTGCCGTTGCCGCCGAACGGCAGGTGTGCCTCGGCGCCGGACGTGGAGTTGTTGATCGACGTCATGCCGGCGCTGATCCGCTCGGCGAACCGGAACGCGGTCCTGGGGTCGGTGGTGTAGATCGACGACGACAGCCCGTAGCCGTGGCCGTTGGCCAGCTCGATGGCCTCGTCGAAGTCCGCGAACGTGCCGACGCCGACGATCGGGCCGAACGTCTCGTTGCGGTACAGCTCGTCCTTGGCGGTGATGCCGTCGACGATGGTGGGGTGCATGAAGATGCCGGCGTCGGGGTCGCCGACGAAACCCTCACGGGGGTTGTCGGCGGTGATGCGGCCGGTGCCCGTCGACCCGTGCAGGGTGTGGTGACCCTCCACGGCGTCCAGCCAGCGCTCGGCGTTGTCACAGAACTTCTGGGAGATCATCGGGCCGTACAGCACCGAGGGGTCCATGGGGTCGCCGACCTTCGCCTCCCGGGTGGCCTCGTCGAAGCGACGGAGGAACTCGTCGTGGATGGACTCGTGGACGAACACGGTGCCCAGCGACGTGCACCGCTGGCCGGAGGTGCCGAAGCCGGAGAACAGCGCCCCCTCGACGGCCAGGTCCAGGTCGGCGTCGGGCATGACGACCAGCGGGTTCTTGCCGCCCAGCTCCAGGGTGGCCTGCTGCAGGTTGCGGCCGGCAAGCTCGCCGATGCGGCGGCCGACCTCGACGGAGCCGGTGAAACCGACCTTGTCGATGACGCCGGCGTCCATGCCGAGCTCCAGCCCCTCGAAGGTGGTTGGGCCGTCGGCGATCACGAGGTTGAGCAGGCCCTCGGGCAGGCCGCCGTGCCAGAACAGCTCCGCCGTCGCCTGTGCGCTGGCGGCGGCGTACTCCGCGGGCTTCCAGGTGACGCTGTTGCCGCACAGCAGCGCGGGCACGAGGTACCACGACGGCACGGCGACGGGGAAGTTGCCGGCGGTGATGATCGCCAGCGACCCCACCGGACGGCGGAAGGTGAACAGCTGCTTGTCGTGCATCTCCGAGGGGACGGTCTGGCCGTACAGCCGGCGTCCCTCGCCCAGGAAGAAGTCGCAGGTGTCGACCATCTCCTGGACCTCGCCGAGCGCCTCGGGGTAGGGCTTGCCGATCTCGCGGGTGACCAGCGTGGCCAGCCGTTCCTTGTTGGCCTCGATCAGCCGGCCGATCTGCTGGATGGCACGGCCGCGGGTCGGGGCGGGCGTGGCGGCCCATTCGGCCTGCGCGTCCTTGGCGGCGCGGCAGGCGTCCAGGAAGGTGCGCGAGCTGGCCAGCGTGACGTCGGCGACGTGGTCGGACAGGTCGGCGGGGTTGTTGAGGGTCATCGTGCCGGCGGCGTCGGTGACGGCCTTGCCGTTGATGACGGAGGTGACGGTGCGGGTCATGGTGCGGATGCTCCTAGCGGATGGTGGAGAGGACGCGGTCGAGGGCGTCGACGGCGATGTCGAGCTCCTCGGCGGTGACGGCGAGGGACGGGCGGAAGCGGAGAGTGCGGGTGCCGCAGCCCAGCATCATGACCTTCTCCTCGGCCATCAGGCGGGTGGTCACCCGGTCACGGGTGTCGCTGTCGGGCATGTCGACGGCACACAGCAGCCCACGGCCGCGGACGTTGCTGACCAGCTCGGGGTGGGTCTCGGCGAGGTCGAGCAGGCGGCCGAGCAGGTGCTCGCCCTGGACCTTGGCGTTGGTGATCAGGTCCCGGGACTCGACGACCTCGAGGATCCGGCGGGCGCGGACCATGTCGGTGAGGTTGCCGCCCCAGGTGGAGTTGATGCGGCTGGAGACACGGAACACGTTGTCGGGCACCTCGTCGACACGTCGGCCGGCCATGACGCCGCAGACCTGCAGCTTCTTGCCGAACGCGATCACGTCGGGCTCGAGGCCCATGCCCTGGTGGGCCCAGGCGTGACCGGTGATGCCGGCGCCGGTCTGGACCTCGTCGAGGACGAACAGGGCGTCGTTGGCGTGGGCCAGCTCCTGCAGGGCGCGGAGGAACTCGGGCCGCAGGTGGTTGTCGCCGCCCTCGCCCTGGATCGGCTCGGCGATGATGCAGGCGATGTCATGGGGGTAGCGGGCGAACGCGGCCTCGGCCTCGGCCAGCGCGACGGCCTCCTGGCGGGCCAGGTCGTCGGCGTGGTCGGCCAGCGGGTGGCGCACGATCGGGGTGGTCAGCCGGGGCCAGTCGAACTTGGGGAACTTCGCGACCTTGGCCGGGTCGGTGTTGGTCAGCGACATCGTGTAGCCGCTGCGGCCGTGGAACGCACCCGTGAGGTGCATCGCCCGGCTGCCTGCGGCGGCCCGCCCGTGCATGGCGTTGTGGCGGGACTTCCAGTCGAACGCGACCTTCAGGGCGTTCTCGACGGCGGCGGCCCCGCCCTCGATGAAGAAGTAGTGCGGCAGCGCGTCGTCGCCGAGGACCCGGGCGAGGGTGTCGACGAAGCGAGCCATCTCCACGGTGTAGACGTCGGAGTTGGCCGGCTTGTTCATGGCCACCTCGAGGAGGGTGGCGCGGAAGTCCTCGTCCTCCAGCAGGTCGGGGTGGTTCATCCCGAGCGGCGAGGACGCGTAGAAGGTGAACACGTCGAGGTAGCGGTCGCCCGTGCGGGCGTCGACCAGCCACGACCCCCGGGAGGCCGCGGTGTCGAGCACCATGTCGTAGCCGTCGACGAGGACGTGGGCGCGGAGGGAGTCGTGGACGTCGTTGGGTCGCATGGGGGCATGGTGCGGGCAGGGAGTGTCAGATCGGCTAGCCATTCCGTCGAGTCGATGGCAACATGCCGACGGATCGTCAGCAGCCGGGCCGGGACGGAAGGAGCGGGCACGTGGACGACCTCGATCACGCGATCGTCCGCGAGCTGCGGCACGACGCGCGCCTGACGATGGCGGAGCTGGGTCGGTCCGTGGGCCTGTCGCGCACCGCGGCGCTTGCCCGGGTGCGCAGGCTGGAACGCGACGGCATCATCCGCGGGTACCACGCGGACGTGGCCCTGCCCGACGATCCGGCGGCGCACGTGGCCCGGGTCGGCATCGAGACCGACACCGGCGACACCGCCCGGTACGTCCGTCGGCTGTCGGCCATGCCGGCGTTCCGTGAGGCCGAGGCGGTGGCCGGGGCCTACGACCTGCTGGTCCGCTTCGAGGCACCGACCGCTGCCGACCTCGACGCGACCCTCGACGAGATCAAGCGCTGGCCAGCCACGACCCGGACGACGACGTTCGTGGTGCTCAGGCGCTACGACTGACCGATCGCGTCGGGCAGCGCCAGCGGGGTGGCGGTGTGCAGGTAGCCGAGCACGGCGAGGTCGTAGAAGTTCTCGTCCATGTCGATGTTGCGGGTGACCTGGCTGAGGACGTGGGCGTCGCCCGACGGGGTGACGGTCACCGCGCGGCCGGCGTCGTCGCCGATGTCGGTGCTGTTGTGGCGGGCGGTCCAGCGAGGCGCGCCGTCGCTGGCGGACAGGGCGACCGTCAGCGTGTCGGAGATCGTGGCGCGGTTGGGCATGACGGTTGCCGCCACCGACGAGGACGAGCTGCCGGTCACCACGACGTGGTCGCCGCTGACCGCGACGGCCGTGGCGGTCTCCCGATCCCGGTCGGGCGTGTCGATGGGCGCGACCCAGCCCGTGGACCCGTCGGTCGCGTCGAGGCCGAGGGCGTAGCCCTGACCGGTGCCGTCCACGGACCTGCCGCCCACGACGACGACGCGTCCGTCGTCGACGGCAACGCCCGACGGCATGGCGATCCGCTCGGCGAGCATCTCGCGCGACAGCCAGCGGCGTGCACCGGTCTGCATGTCGTAGGCGATGGTCGCGGTGGCGTAGTCGACGTCGAACGGGGGGCCGTCGACGTCGTTGCTGGAGATGCCGGTGAGGACCACGAGCCCGTCCTCGGGGTCGGCGGCCATGCCGTGCACGCGGTCGGGGGCGTTGGCGCCGACGCCGTCCCACGCGTGGGACCAGGCCACGTCGAGGCCGCCGCCGGACAGGTCGAGGCCCACCGCCAGCATGTCCAGGTCGTAGGTGCCCACCCCGTCGACCGTGGCACCGACCACCGCGTGGCTGCCGTCGGCGCTGACGGCCAGGCCAGCCGGGACCGACGTGCCAGTGGGGATCACGCCGGGGACGAGGCGGATCGCCGTCGGCTCGCCCGTGGCCCCGTCGAGGCGGACCACGACCAGGCCCTGGGCGACCGCCGGCGGTGCCTGGCGATGCGTGCCCAGGACGAGGACGGAGCCGTCGGCCTCGGCAACGAACCAGCCGCGGGCATCCGCGCTGCGCGCGTCTGCACGACCGCCGTCGACCGTCGTGCTCCAGCGGACCGCACCGGTCGCCGCGTCCAGCGCCATGACGACCATCAGGGCGTCGGCCTGCCCGAAGGCCGACGCGCGGTACCCGGCGACCAGGACCGTGGAGCCGTCGTCGGTGATGTGGATGCCGAGCGGCCGGCTGTAGGCGTCGGTCAGGCCGGGTCGGCTCAGCCAGCGGACCTCCCCGGTGTCGGGGTCGATGCCGAGGATGCGCCATGCGCTGTGGGCCTGTCCCTGGGTGTCGAACAGGTCCTGGGCGCCGTAGCCGGCCACGGCGATCAGGTCGGCGCTGGTGGAGGTGACCATGGCCGAGGGCTGCTGGTACGGCTCGTCGGCGTCGGCGACGGGGTCGTGGACGAGCTGCCACGACTCGCACCGGTCGTCGACCACCGGCACGGGCAGGCACCGCTCCTCCTCCGGCTGGAGCGCGGCGGCGGGTGCCACCGCCGTTGCGGCGAGCACGATGGACAGTGCCATCCGGATGACGAGTGAGCTGGCCATGGCGGTTCCCCCCGGTCGATGTGGTTTGTGGTGTGCTCGGCTGTTCGTCGTGGGCGGCAGGGAGTCCTCCACGAAGTGGGGGGCAGCTCGGCAACCGGCGTTGCCCTGTACGGGTGGACGGCCCGACCGAGCCCGCTCCGGAACCTGTTACGCACACGAAACGACGGCGCCACCTGCCGGCCACGGACCACCCGTACCTTGCTCGCCGGTGGTCCTCGTTCACGAGTGCACCCCACGGCCACGGTGGGCTATCGGCTCGGTCCACCGTGGCCCTTCTCTTGTCCGGATGTGTGTCCGGGACGCTCGTCGGGACGGTGTTCGGGCATGACGGTTCGCGAGGGGCCTACGCTGCCGACCATGGACTACGTGCGTCTCGGTTCGGCCGGCTTGAAGGTGTCGAGGATCTGCCTGGGGATGATGTCCTACGGCGATCCGGGCTGGCGGGAGTGGGTGCTGCCCGAGCCGGACTCGCTGCCGTTCGTGCAGCGTGCCGCGGACGCCGGCATCACCTTCTTCGACACCGCCGACATGTACTCGCTGGGGGTCAGCGAGGAGGTCACCGGCCGGCTGCTGGCCCGGGTGTTCGACCGTCGCGAGGACTACGTGCTGGCCACCAAGGTCAACTTCCCGATGGGCGAGGGACCCAACGACGGCGGCCTCTCGCGCGGCCACGTCATGGACGCGGTCGACGCCAGCCTCCGACGCCTGGGGACCGACCACATCGACCTGTACCAGATCCACCGATGGGACCCCGAGACCCCCATCGAGGAGACGATGCAGGCGCTGCACGACTGCATCCGGGCCGGCAAGGTCCGCTACATCGGCGCCTCGTCGATGCACGCCTGGCAGTTCGCCAAGGCCCAGCACGTCGCGACCGTCAACGGCTGGACCCGGTTCGTGTCGATGCAGAACCACTACAACCTGCTGTACCGCGAGGAGGAGCGCGAGATGATCCCCCTCTGCCGCGATCAGGGCGTCGGCGTCATCCCGTGGTCACCGCTCGCCCGGGGCCTGCTCGCCCGTCCACGGGCCGAGGCGACCGCCACGTCACGCGGGGCCAGCGACACCATCTCCCCCACCCTGTACGCCGACGCCTCCGGCGAGGTCGTCGACGCGGTCGGCACGGTCGCCGATCAGCTCGGTGCCAGCCGGGCGCAGGTCGCCCTGGCCTGGTTGCTTCACCAGCCCGGCGTGACCGCGCCCATCATCGGCGCCACGAAGCTCGGCCACCTCGACGACGCCGTCGCTGCGACGACGCTGTCCCTCGACGAGGACCAGCTGGCGCTGCTGGCCGAGGGCTACCGACCGCTGCCGGTCCTCGGCCACCGCTGAGGGGACGGCCGGCGCCCCCCTCCTCCCCCGGATCGTGCAGCTGTGCGCCCAACCCGGCCAAGCTGCACGAGCGGGACGCCGGGTTGTGCAGCTCGGCCAACGCATCGAGCGAACTGCACATCGGGTCGGGCACGGCCGGGTGGCGTCCAGCACGGCCGGGTGGCGTCGGGCACGGCCGGGTGGGGCCGGGCACCCGTGTGGACGGCGGCTACTCCCCTGCCCAGGTCACCAGGCCGGTCTCGGCCCAGCTGCGCAGGTCCTCGTGGCGCGGGACGACCCGTGCGGCCAGCCCGTACTCACCGGAGATGTCCAGCGACATCGTCCCGCGGTACCGGATGCAGCCGTCGTGGCCGTCGCCGGGCTCCAGCGTGGCCACGCGGGGTGCCTCGATGGTGCCGTCGGCGCGCACGTGGCCGTGCACGATCTGCACCTCGACCTCGTCGGCGGAGATGTCGCCCAGGCGCACGTCGACGACGACGTCGCGGTCGTCGCCGAGGGTGCCCGACGCCTTCTCCAGCTCTACGTCCTCGATGGAGATGCCGTCCCAGGTCGTGGCCAGCCGTCCTCGCCACGCCCCGAGCTCGAGCGCGCGCTTGCCGCCGTCGGCGGTCAGGCGCATCGCCCGCTGGGCCAGCGGCGTGTACAGCTGGGTGGTGTAGTCCTGCACCATGCGGGTCGCGAGGACCTTCGGGCCGAGCGTCGTGATCGACGCGCGGACGTGGGCCAGCCAGCGACGCGGCAGCTGCCCGTCGGTACGGTCGTAGAAGGCCGGGACGATCTGGCGCTCCAGCACGTCGAACAACGACGCGGCGTCGGCGGCGTCCTGATGGCCCGGGTCCGACCCGTTGCCGCGGCCACCGATGGCGAAGCCGTTGGCGACCCCGTCGACGGACGGCTCGTACATCTCGTCCCACCAGCCGTCCAGCACCGAGGCGTGCAGCCCGCCGTTGAGCACGGACTTCTCGCCGCTCGTGCCGCTCGCCTCGTGGGGTCGCCGCGGGTTGTTCAGCCACACGTCGGAGCCGGCCAGCATCGTGCGGGCGATCCGCATGTCGTAGTCCTCGACGAAGACCAGCCGGGTGCGGATCTCGGGGTCACGGCTGAAGTGCACGATGTCACGGATCAGGCCCTTGCCCCCGTCGTCGCGGGGGTGGGCCTTTCCGGCGAACACGAACTGCACGGGGCGGTCGGTGGACAGCAGCAGCTCGCGCAGCCGTTCGGGCTGGCTCAGCAGGAGGGTCGCCCGCTTGTAGGTCGCGAAGCGGCGTGCGAAGCCGATGGTCAGCGCCTCGGGGTCGAGGATCGCGTCGGTCCAGCCGAGGTTGCTCTCGCCGCGACGACGACCCTGGGCGCGCGCCCACTCCCGGACGGTCTGGACCAGCCGTTCGCGGGCCCGGCCGCGGGCACGCCACAGCTGGTCGTCCCCGATGCCGCCAGCGAGGGTCCACGCGTCGGGGTTGTGCGACCAGTCCGGCGGCAGCACGCGGTCGTACACGGCGGCCATCTCCGGGCCGATCCACGTCGAGGCGTGCACGCCGTTGGTGATCGAGGTGATCGGCACCTCGGGTGACTCCACCCCCGGCCACAGGTCGCTGAACATCTCCCGCGACACCTGGCCGTGCAGCTTCGACACGCCGTTGGCGCCGGCGGACAGGCGCAGGCCCATCAACGCCATGTTGTAGATGCTGCCCGACTGGTCGCCGGGCTCGCGGCCGATGGCCAGCAGGCGGTCCATCGACACGCCGACCATGTCGGCGTAGCCCGAGAAGTACCGCTCCATGAGGTCGCGAGGGAACCGGTCGATGCCGGCGGGCACGGGGGTGTGGGTGGTGAACAGCACCGACGCACGAGCCGTCTCGATGGCCTGGTCGAAGTCCAGCCCCCCGTCGCTCATCAGCCGGTGGATGCGCTCGAACTGCAGGAACCCGGCGTGCCCCTCGTTGGCGTGGAACATGACGGGCTCGACGCCGACGGCACCGGCCTCGATCGCGGCGTACAGGGCCCGGACCCCGCCGATGCCCAGCACGATCTCCTGACGCAGGCGGTGCTCGCTGTCGCCGCCGTACAGGCGGTCGGTGACCAGGCGGTCGTCGGGGTGGTTGGACGGGACGTCGGTGTCCAGCAGCAGCAACGGCACCCGACCGACGTCGGCCTTCCAGATCTGCGCCTGCACGGTGCGACCGTGCAGGTCGACCTCGACCAGCAACGGTTCGCCGTCACGTTCCAGCCGGGTGAGCGGCAGGTCGTGGGGATTGACGTGTGGGTACTGCTCGCGCTGCCAGCCGTCGTGGTCCAGCAGCTGGCGGAAGTAGCCGTGGCGGTACAGCAGGCCGATGCCGACCAGCGGCAGGCCGAGGTCGCTGGCGGCCTTCAGGTGGTCACCGGCCAGCACGCCGAGGCCGCCGGAGTAGGTCTGCATGACCTCGGTGATGCCGAACTCCGCGGAGAAGTAGGCCACCCCGGGTGGGGCGGGCTCCTGCGCCTGTGCCCAGCGAGCCCCGGTCAGGTAGGTCTCCAGGTCCGCGCGGACCTCCGTGAGCCGCCCGAGGAACGCCTTGTCGGCCACCAGCTCGGCCATCCGGTCACGCCCCAGCCGACCCAGCAGCCCGACGGGGTTGCCCTCGACGGCCTCCCACAGCTGCTTGTCGGCCCACTTGAACACCTCTCGCGTCGCCGGATCCCACGCCCAGCGCAGGTTGGCAGCGAGCTCGGCCAGGGGGCCGAGCTCCTCGGGGAGGGAGGGGCTCACACGAAAGGTTCGGACGGCTTTGACCATGTCCAGCTCCAGGCATCATCGGGGGGTGTCGCAGCGTACTGGCGGCCAGCGCGACAGGGAACCACCTCCAGGTTTCGGGCGGGTGTCGTCGAGCGGAGCCGCCGCACGCGGATGGACGGAGCCCCGGCTCGGCATGCGATATTGCCGGTACGTGTGCGCGCACCGTCGGCGTCCTCTACAACCGTGCTTGTGAGGAACCGCATCCAGTTCGACGACATCCGGCCCTGCATCGACGGTGGCCGCTACGCCGCCAAGGGCTGCGTCGACCAGCCCGTCGACGTCGCCGCCACCATCTTCCGCGAGGGCCACGACAAGGTCGCGGCGATGGTCCGCTACCGCATGGTCGACGACGACCGGTGGAACGTCGCGATGCTCGACGCCCACGAACACGACGCCTTCACGGGACGCTTCGTCCCGGACCGCAACGGGGCGTGGGTCTACCAGCTGGTCGGGTGGACCGACCACTACGCCTCGTGGCTGGACGGGCTGGTCAAGAAGCACCGTGCGGGGGTCGCCGACCTCTCCGGGGAGATGGAGGAGGGTGCGCTGCTCCTGGAAGCCCACGCGGCGCCGGCCGGGGTCCCTGCCCCGGTGCCACCGCGGCTGAAGGAGGTCGCCGCAATCCTGCGCGACCACGCCGTGCCGGTCCACCAGCGGGTGGAGGCCGCCCGGTCGCCGGAGCTGCTGGAGTTGCTCCGACAGCACCCGGACCGGCGCGACGCCACGGCCACCGCCGAGCTGCCCCTGTGGGTGGACCGCGACCGGGCCTGCTGGAGCGCGTGGTACGAGATGTTCCCGCGGTCCGTCGGCTCCGACGGGGTCCGCAGCGGCACGTTCGCCACGGCCGCCACGCGCCTGCCGGCCATCGCCGGCATGGGCTTCGACGTCGTCTACCTGCCGCCGATCCACCCGATCGGCCACAGCCACCGCAAGGGGCCGAACAACACCCTTCACGCCGGTCCCGACGACCCGGGCGTCCCCTGGGCCATCGGGTCGCCCGACGGCGGGCACATGTCGGTCCACCCCGACCTCGGGACGATCGACGACTTCGACGACTTCATGGCGGCCGCCGAGGACGCCGGCGTGGAGATCGCCCTGGACTTCGCGATCCAGTGCTCCCCCGACCATCCATGGGTGACCGAGCACCCCGAGTGGTTCCGCCACCGCGCCGACGGGACCATCGCCTACGCCGAGAACCCGCCGAAGAAGTACCAGGACATCTACCCGATCGACTTCGACACCCCCGACATCGAGGGGCTGACCGCCGAGCTCAAGGCGGTCCTCGACTTCTGGATCGGTCACGGCGTCAGGATCTTCCGCGTCGACAACCCCCACACCAAGGCGCTGCCGTTCTGGGAGTGGGTGATCGCGGAGGTCCACGCCGACCACCCCGACGTGCTGTTCCTCGCCGAGGCCTTCACCCGCCCGGTGATGATGCAGCGGCTGGCCAAGCTGGGCTTCACGCAGTCCTACACCTACTTCACCTGGCGCAACTCCAAGGGCGAGCTGACGGAGTACCTGACCGAGCTGGCCCACACCGACCAGGCCGACTACTTCCGCCCGAACTTCTGGCCCAACACCCCCGACATCCTGCACGAGTACCTGCAGTCGGGGTCGCCGGCGGCGTTCAAGGTCCGGCTGGCGCTGGCGGCGCTGACCAGCCCGAACTACGGCATCTACTCCGGCTACGAGCTGCTCGAGCACGTCCCGGTCCGACCCGGCAGCGAGGAGTACCTCAACTCCGAGAAGTACGCCTACCGACCGCGTGACTTCGACGCACCCCACTCCATCGCGCCGTTCGTGACCCGCATCAACGAGATCCGCCGCGAGCACCGCGACGTCCTCGGCGACATCCGCAACATCCGCTTCCACCACATCGACAACGACAACCTGATGGTGTTCTCGCGAGCCAGCGAGGACCGGACGAGGGTCCTGCTGACGATCGTCAACCTCGACCAGCACCACCCGCAGGAGGGATGGACGTGGCTGGACCTGTGGTGGCTGGGCATCGACGGCGGCGAGGTGCCCTTCGAGGTCCATGACCTGCTGACCGGCCAGACCTGGACGTGGCAGAGCCACGCCAACTGGGTACGGCTGGACCCGAGCTGGGGTGAACCCCTCCACGTCTTCGAGATCCGCCCACCCCGCTGACCGACCCCGCTGACCGACCACCGGCCGAACCCAGAGGAGCCAGAACCAGACGATGCTCACCCCGGACCCAGAGTGGTACAAGCACGCGATCTTCTACGAGGTCGTGGTTCGCGGCTTCAGTGACTCCAACGCCGACGGCACCGGCGACATCCGCGGGCTGACCAACAACCTCGACTACCTGGAGTGGCTGGGCGTGGACTGCCTCTGGCTGCTCCCGTTCATGGACTCGCCGCTGCGCGACGGCGGCTACGACATCGCCGACTACTACAGGGTCCTGCCGGAGTACGGCGACGTCGACGACGTGGCCGAGCTGATCGAGGCCGCCCACGCCCGCGGCATCCGGGTCATCGCCGACATGGTGATGAACCACACCTCCGACCAGCACCCCTGGTTCCAGGAGGCCCGCGATCCGCAGTCCGACAAGCACGACTGGTACGTGTGGTCCGACACCGACGAACGGTACGAGGACGCCCGCATCATCTTCGTCGACACCGAGACGTCGAACTGGACGTGGGACCCGAAGGCGGAGAAGTTCTACTGGCACCGGTTCTTCAGCCACCAGCCGGACCTCAACTACGACAACCCGGCGGTCGGCGAGGCCATGCTCGACGCCGTCCGGTTCTGGCTGAACGTGGGGCTCGACGGCCTGCGGCTCGACGCCGTCCCGTACCTGTTCGAGCGCGAGGGCACCAACTGCGAGAACCTGCCCGAGACCCACGAGTTCCTCAAGACGGTCCGCCGGGTGGTGGACGAGGAGTTCAGCGACCGGATCCTCCTCGCCGAGGCCAACCAGTGGCCCGAGGACGTCGTGGAGTACTTCGGGCAGGGCGAGGGCGACGAGTGCCACATGGCCTTCCACTTCCCCGTGATGCCACGCATGTTCATGGCCGCCCGGCGGGAGGAGGCCGCGCCGATCGTGGAGATCATGCGGTCCACGCCGGACATCCCCGAGACCGCCCAGTGGGGCATCTTCCTGCGCAACCACGACGAGCTGACCCTGGAGATGGTCACCGACGAGGAACGCGACTACATGTACTCCGTGTACGCCGCCGACCCGCGCATGCGGATGAACGTGGGCATCCGTCGACGCCTCGCACCCCTGCTGGACAACGACCGCCGGCTGATCGAGCTGTTCCACTCGCTGCTGTTCTCCCTGCCCGGCAGCCCCGTCATGTACTACGGCGACGAGATCGGCATGGGCGACAACATCTACCTCGGTGACCGCGACGGCGTCCGGACCCCGATGCAGTGGACCCCCGACCGCAACGGCGGGTTCTCCGCCGCCGACTTCGCCGCCCTGAACCTGCCGCCCATCGTCGATCCGGTCTACGGCTACCAGGTCACCAACGTCGAGGCGCAGCAGCGGCACCCGAGCTCGTTGCTGCACTGGGTGCGATCGATGATCGAGGTACGCAAGCAACATCCCGTCTTCGGCACGGGCACCTTCGAGGCGCTCGACGCGTCCAACCCCAAGGTCCTGTCGTTCCTCCGCGAGGACAGCCACCAGCACGTGCTGGTCGTCGCCAACCTGGGCGCGACCGCGCAGTTCGTCGAGCTCGACCTGGGCCGGTTCGCCGGCTGGCAGCCCGTCGAGCTGTTGGGCGGCACGCCCTTCCCGCGGATCGGTGAGCTGAGCTACCTGCTCACGATGACCGGCCGTGGGTTCTACTGGTTCGACCTGCTGCCACCCGAGGAGTGATGGCCACGACCCGTCCCGACCTGCCCGACCTGCCCGACCTGACGGCGTGGCTGACACGCCAGCGCTGGTTCGCCGCCAAGGACCGCCCGATCGAGGCGGCCCGGGTGGCCGACGCCGTCCCGCTGCGGGTGGCGGGTGACCCGCGGACATGGCTCGTGACGGTCGCCGTGGACCATGCCGACGACGGCCCGTCGACCAGCTGGCAGCTCGTGCTGACCCGGCGGCTGCACCAGGCCGAGCCGCTGCTCGGCACCGTCGACGGGGTGCCTGTCACCGAGCTGGTCTCGGCCCCACGGGCAGCGCTCGCGCTGCTGGACAGCGCCCGACGGGGCGCGCACCTTGCGGCCGCGTCCGGTGCGACGGTCACCGCCAGACCTGTCGGCCGGTCGCCGGATCCCGCGCCGACCGAACGGCTGATGGGGGTCGAGCAGTCCAACACCTCCGTCGTGCTCGGCGAACAGGTCGCGGTCAAGGTGATCCGCCGGCTGGAGCCCGGCCCGAACCCCGACGTGGAGATCACCGAGGCCTTGACCACGGCCGGGTTCGAGGGCACCCCTCCCCTGCTGGGCGTCATCACCGGCCCCGACGAGACCGCCATGGCGGTCATGACCGGCTACGTCCTCGGCTCGCACGGCGCATGGGAGCTGGCGGTCGCCGAGGCGGCCGGCACCGCTGACCACGGGGTCGCCGACCGGATGGCCGACCTCGGCCGGCTGACCGCCGAGATGCACCGGACGCTGGCGTCCACCCTGGAGGTCCGGCAGTCGACGGTCGAGGACGCCGACCGCATGCGCAACCGGCTGATGGAGGACGCGCGCACCACCGAGCGGACCGTCCCGGAGGTCGGCAGCGGCCTGGTCGACGCGGTCGCCAACCGCCGCGCCGCGACGCCGTCGACGATGGGCCGCCTGCAGCGGATCCACGGCGACTTCCACCTCGGGCAGGTCATCACCGACGGCGACGACGGCTGGATGATCCTGGACTTCGAGGGCGAACCGGGCCGGCCCGTCAGCGAACGCCGACGCCCCGACCACCCGCTGCGCGACGTCGCCGGGATGCTGCGGTCCTTCGCCTACGCCGAGGCCGCCGCCGTGCGCGCTGGCGGCGACCCGGACGCGGCCGGCCGGTGGCGACACCGGGCCGAGCAGGCGTTCGTCGATGGCTACGGTGCGGTCGACCGTCCGTGGCTGGACCTCTTCGTCCTGGACAAGCTGCTGTACGAGGCCCGCTACGAGGCCGCCAACCGTCCTGACTGGCTGCAGATACCCCTGCAGGCACTCGCCCCGCTGGGAGCCACCATGGCCACTCCATCCACCCCGTCCGAGTCGTCGAAGGGCCGCAAGGCCAAGAAGGGCCGCAAGGCCGGCGCCACCGAGGCCGGCGCCCCCGAGACCAGCACCCCCGAGGCCAGTCCTGCCCCCACGACGCCGGCGACAGCCGCACCCGCCCCTCCCGCAGCGCCCGCCGCCGCCGAGCCGGACCTTCCCGACATCGGCGAGGACGTGCAGGCGCTCCGTGACGGTCGGCTGCACGACCCGCACCGGCTGCTGGGCCGCCACCAGCTCGGCGACGGCACGTGGGTGGTGCGGACCTGGCGTCCCGGTGCGGTGTCCGCCGAGCTGGTCGGCGTCGCCGACGCCGGTCAGGCCGAGGAGGTCACGGGCGGGCTGTTCCAGGCCACCACGACGTCCGAACCCGACCCCGGCACCTACCGATGGCGGATCACCTACCCCGACGACCAGGCCTTCGAGCTGGTCGACGCCTACGCCTTCGAGCCCACCCTCGGCGAGGTCGACATGCACCTGCTGGCCGAGGGCCGGCACGAGCAGGCGTGGACGGCGATGGGCGCCAACCCCCGGACGATGCACGGCATCGACGGGTTCGCGTTCGCCGTCTGGGCCCCGAACGCCCAGTCGGTGCGCCTCGTCGGATCGTTCAACTCGTGGGACGGGCGGCTGCATCCGATGCGGTCCCTGGGATCCTCGGGCATCTGGGAGCTGTTCGTCCCCGACGTGCCCAACGGCGCCCACTACAAGTACGAGATCGTCACCGCCGACGGCAGCCTGGTCCTGCGCGCCGACCCGTGGGCCAAGTGGTCCGACGTTCCCCCGGGCACGGCGAGCCGGGTCTGGAAGGGCGAGTACGAGTGGACCGCCGCGCCCCCGTCGACGGACCACCTGCACGGTCCCATGTCGATCTACGAGGTGCACCTTGCGTCGTGGCGCTGGACCGACGACGGCGAGGGTGGCCGTCGGCCGCTGACCTACCGCGAGCTGGCCGACGAGCTCGGTGACTACGTGGCCGACATGGGGTTCACGCACGTGGAGTTCCTGCCGGTCGCCGAACATCCCTTCGGTGGCTCGTGGGGGTACCAGGTCACCGGGCACTTTGCGCCGACCTCGCGGTTCGGCACGCCCGACGACTTCCGCTACCTCGTCGACCGCCTGCACGATCGCGGCATCGGGGTGATCGTGGACTGGGTGCCAGCACACTTCCCCAAGGACGAGTGGGCCCTGGCCAACTACGACGGCACCAAGCTGTACGAGCACGCCGACCCCCGCCAGGGCGAACACCCCGACTGGGGCACGTTGGTGTTCAACTACGCCCGTACGGAGGTCAAGAACTTCCTGATGGCCTCGGCGCTGTTCTGGCTCGAGTCGCTGCACGTCGACGGCCTGCGCGTGGACGCGGTCGCGTCGATGCTGTACCTCGACTACTCCCGCAAGTCCGGCGAGTGGGTGCCCAACAAGCACGGCGGACGCGAGAACCTCGAGGCCGTCGAGCTGCTCCAGGAGGTCAACGCCACCGCCTACAAGCGCAACCCGCACGCCTTCACCGTCGCCGAGGAGTCCACCGCTTGGCCGGGCGTGTCACGTCCCACCCACCTCGGCGGGCTCGGGTTCGGGTTCAAGTGGAACATGGGCTGGATGCACGACACGCTGTCGTACTTCTCCAAGGAACCGGTCTACCGGCGCTGGCACCACAACCAGCTGACCTTCGGGATGATGTACGCGTGGAGCGAGCACTTCGTCCTGCCGCTGTCCCACGACGAGGTCGTCCACGGCAAGGGCAGCCTGATCGGCAAGATGCCCGGCGACCGCTGGCAGCGGTTCGCCAACCTGCGGGCGCTGTACGGCTGGATGTGGGGCCATCCCGGCAAGCAGCTGCTGTTCATGGGTGGCGAGATCGCCCAGGAGCGCGAGTGGTCGGAGGAGCGCGAGCTGGACTGGCCGTCGCTGATGGACAGCGCACACGCGGGTGTCCGCGACCTGGTCCGTGATGCCAACCGGGCGTACCGCGACCTGCCGGCCCTGTGGCGACGCGACGACGACCCGACCAGCTTCCAGTGGATCGACGCCAACAACGCCGACGCCAACCTGCTGGCCTTCGTCCGGTACGGCGCCGACGGGGATCCGGCGGTGGCCGTGGTGGCCAACCTCTCCCCGATGCCGCAGCACGACCTGAGGATCGGGTTGCCCCACACGGGTGGCTGGCGCGAGGCGCTCAACACCGACTCCGAGATCTACGGCGGCGGCAACGTCGGGAACATGGGCCGGGTCGAGGCAACCGACCAGCCGTGGCACGGCCTGCCCGCCTCGGCGCTGATCAGCGCACCGCCGCTGGGCGTCGTCTGGTTCGTCGCCGAGGACTGAGGCCACCGCGGCCGGGGCGGATCAGCCCCGGTCGGCCTCGCGGACGCCCTTCGCGAGGGACTCCACGAGCTTGCGGACGCCCTTCGGGCCGCCGTCGGTGACCGCACGCACGGCTGCCGAGCCGACGATGACCCCGTCGGCGAACGAGGCCACCTCACGGGCGTGCTCGGCGGTGGACACGCCGATGCCGACGCACACGGGCTTGTCGGTGACCGACCGGATGCGGTCGACGAGGGGGGCGGCACGGTCCGACAGGGACTCGCGCACGCCGGTCACGCCCATGGTGGAGGTGGCGTAGACGAAGCCGGTGGTTCGGTCGGCGACCGCACCGATCCGTTCGTCGGTGGAGGCGGGCGAGGTGAGGAACACCGTCTGCAGTCCGACGCGGTCGGCGGTCTCCTGCCACGGGCCGCCCTCGATGGCCGGCAGGTCGGGAAGGATCACACCCGACAGGCCCGCCCGGGCGCAGTCGTCGGCGAACCCGTCGAGGCGCTCGACACCGCCGTAGTGCCACGCGATGTTGAAGTAGGTCATCGCCAGCACCGGCACGTCGACGCGGCTGGTCAGGCGGTCGCACATGGCGACGTCGTCGACGGGGGTGTACCCGGCGTCGAGGGCGACCTGGTTGGCGGCTTGGATGACGGGGCCGTCCATCAGCGGGTCGGAGTAGGGAAAGCCGACCTCCAGCACGTCGGCACCACCCTCGACCGCGGCCTCCAGGCACTCCTGGGAGGTCTCCATGTCGGGGTAACCGGCAGGCAGGTAGATGACCAGCGCAGCCCGGCCGTCGGCGTTGGCGGCGCGGATGGTCTCCGACACCTTCGGGGTCTGGCTCATGCGTGGTCCTCGCTTGCCTTCACGTCGGTCATCTCCAGCACGCGGGCGACCTCGTCGACGTCCTTGTCGCCACGACCCGACAGGTTGATGACGACGTTGCCGCCCTCCCCCACCTCGCGGGCGATCCGCAGCGCCGGGATGATCGCGTGCGCGGGTTCGAGCGCCGGGATGATGCCCTCGAGCTCGCAGACCAGCTTGAAGCCGTCCAGCGCCTCCTCGTCGGTGGCGTTGAGGTAGGTGGCACGTCCGGTGTCGGCCAGCCACGCGTGCTCGGGGCCGATGCCGGGATAGTCCAGGCCGGCCGAGACCGAGTGGGTGGGGATGACCTGGCCGAAGTCGTCCTGCAGCACGATCGTGCGGGCACCGTGGAGGATGCCCTCGGTCCCCCCGCCGATGGTGGCGGCGTGGGCGCCGGAGGCGATGCCGGAGCCGCCCGCCTCCACACCGATGAGCCGGACGTCGGGGTCGCCGATGAACTCGTGGAAGGCCCCGATGGCGTTGGAGCCACCACCGACGCAGGCCACGACCGCATCGGGCAGGCCGCCGGTCCGCTCCATCATCTGCCAGCGGATCTCCTGGCCGATGACCTTCACGAAGTCACGGACCATGGTCGGGAACGGGTGGGGGCCCATGGCCGACCCGATGAGGTAGTGGGTCGACTCGACGTTGGTGACCCAGTCGCGCATGGCCTCGTTGATGGCGTCCTTGAGGGTGCGGGTGCCGGAGGTGACCGGGATGACCTCGGCGCCCATCAGCCGCATGCGCACGACGTTGAGGCGTTGACGACGGCAGTCCTCCTCGCCCATGTAGACGACGCACTCCATGCCGAGCAGCGCGGCGATGGTGGCCGTGGCCACCCCGTGCTGGCCGGCGCCGGTCTCGGCGATCAGCCGTGGCTTGCCCATGCGCTGGGCCAGCAGGCCCTGCCCGAGGACGTTGCACAGCTTGTGCGAGCCGGTGTGGGCCAGGTCCTCGCGCTTCAGCCAGACGGTGGCCCCGCCGGCGTGCTCGGTCAGCCGGTCGGCCCGGTACAGAGCGGTCGGCCGGCCGCCGTACTCGGCGCGGAGGCCGTTCATGCGGTCCAGGAACGCCTGATCGGCCATGGCGGCGGCGAAGCTGGTGTCCAGCTCGTCCAGGGCCCCCATGAGGGCCTCGGGGACGTACTGGCCACCGAATCGCCCGAACTGGGGCTCCTCGGTGCGGGGGACGACGGTGCTCACGGATGACTCCTCGTCGAAGTTGGGGATGGGGGCGGTCCGGGTCGGGCCGGCGATCAGGCGGTGTGTGGGGTGGGGACGGCCGTGGCCAGCTCGTGGACGGCCGCCTCGGGGTCGGCGTGGGTGGCGACGTGCTCGCCCACCAGGACCGCATCGGCGTCAACCGCAGCGTAGGCGCGGACGTCGTCGGGGCCGCGGACGCCGCTCTCGGCCACCAGCAGGGCGCCGGGCGGCAGCTCGACCTCGGCGCGGACCCGGGCGATGTGGTCCCGGTCGACGCGGAGCGTCACGAGGTCGCGGGCGTTGACGCCGAGCACGAGGGTTCGGCCGGTGGCGGCGCGGTCGTGGCAGACGACGGCACGTCGGACCTCCTCTGCGGAGTGGGTCTCCACGAGGGTGTCCAGCCCCGCCTCGTCGGCCGCGACCATCAGCGTGGTCAGGGTCTCGTCGTCGAGCGCGGCGACGATCAGCAACGCTGCGGCGGCGCCGGCGTCGCGGGCCTGCCACAGCTGGTGGGCATCCACGACGAAGTCCTTGCGGAGCACCGGCGCGTCGACGGCACCTGCGACCGCACGGAGGTCCTCCAGCGACCCACCGAAGTGGGCGGGTTCGGTCAGCACGCTCACCGCGGCCGCGCCCCCGCGCACGTAGGCGCCGGCCAGACCCGCGGGGTCGGGGATGTCGGTCATGTGGCCGCGTGAGGGGCTGGCCCGCTTGACCTCGGCGATGACCCGGACGCCGGGGCGGCCCAGCGCCTCGGCGAACCGCGGCGGCGAAGGCAGCTCGGCGACCCGCCGGCGCAGCACGTCGGTCGGTTCGTGCGCGCGGTCGGCGGCGACGCGGTCGACCGCCTCGCGGCAGACCATGGCGAGGAAGTCGGATCGGTCAGCCACGGCGGTCCTCCTGGTCGACGACGAAGTCGGGATCGACGATGTGGCCGTCGCTGCCGAGGTCCAGCAGGACGCCCTCCCGCAGCCCCCAGTCGCACAGGGTCAGCGACTGCAGGCCGAAGGCTTCCATGGCGGCCAGGACGGCGATGCCGGCGGCGGGCAGCAGGTCGGCGCGCTTGGAGCTGATGCCGGGCAGGTCCATCCGGTCGTGGGCGTCGACGGAGCACAGCCGGGCGTAGGCCAGCTCCATCTGCTCCCTGCTGACCATCATCCCGCGGACCTTGGCCGGCGCCGAGCCGCTGGTCAGCGCGAGGCCGAACCGGGCGATGTCACGGATGCTGCCCGCGGTCGCCAGCGCCACGAGCGGCTCGTCGGGGGTGGTGCGTGCGGCGAGGACCTTGTCGGCGGCCGGCTGGATGATCTCCATCGCCGTTGCGTGCAACGCGGCCCGTTCGTGCAGCCGCGGCGGATCGGAGATCCGGTCGACCAGCTTCGCCCCGCCGAGGGGGAAGGTGGCGCCGGCCACCATGCCGTTGGTACCACCCAGGGCGACCTCGAGTGATCCGCCGCCGAGGTCCAGGCCGAGGACTTCCTGCTCGGGTGCGAGGTTGAGGGCGCACGCCATGCCCTTCAGCGACAGGGCCGCCTCGTCCAGCCCGTCGAGCAGCTGCACCGGCACGCCGTGTCGGTCCTTCATCTGCTGCAGGAACTCGGGGCCGTCCTCGGCGACGCGGAGCGCCTCGGTGCCGACGGCGATGATCCGGTCGGCCCCCTCGTCGTCGGCGAGCTCGACCAGGTCGGTGAAGGCGTCGACGGCGCGACCGAACGCCTCGGGACCGAGCCGACCCGTCCGTGACACCGGCTCGCCCAGGCGGATGGTCTTCTTGCGGGTGGTGACCCGCTTGATCCGTCCGCGGGGCCGGGTGTCGGCCACCAGCAGGTGGAAGGAGTTGGAGCCCAGGTCGAGGGCTGCCAGGCGGGTCACGTGTTGTCCTCTGCTATCGCATCGGGGTGGGCGGTCTCGTCGTCGGCGACGGCCAGGTCCCAGTCGTCGGGGCCGGCAGCCGCGTCACCGCGAACGGCCTCGACCGTATAGCGGGAGGGGCTGTCGGGGCGAGCCGGGGCGGCCCGGTCGGCGGCGGTGCTTTGTCGGCGGAGGGTGGTAGAAACGGCCATGCTGCCGCTGGCGACCATGCCGATGCAGGCGGCGAGCGCGATGCCGGGGGCGCTGGTGGCCACGCCGGCGTCGGGATCGAGGCCGCCGATCGCCGACACGGCACCGACCAGCCCCAGGGCGACCGTGACACCACCCAGTCGGGGCCAGCGAACGGCAAGGCCAGCGACCACGAGGGCGGCCAGGCCGACGGTGATCAGGTTGCCGGCGACCTCGGGGCCGGCGACGGTCTCGGTGCGCTCGACGACGACTTCCTCGCCGAAGGGTTCCTCCACGGTGATGGTGGCCCAGTCCGCCACGCTGGCGCCGAGCAGCAGCAGGGCCGCCGCGAGGGTCAGCAGGGCGGCGTTGCGAGCGTTCATCCCGCCGTCCACGCCTCGGCTGCCCGGACGGCCGACAGCAGCGCCATGGCCTTGTTTCGTGTCTCCTCGTACTCCTTCTCGGGCACGCTGTCGGCGACGACGCCGGCGCCGGCCTGCACGTGGGCACGGCCGCTGTGGAAGACGAGGGTGCGGATCGCGATGCACAGGTCGACGTTGCCGGCCAGGTCGACGTAGCCGATCCCGCCGCCGTAGATGCCACGGCGGGTGGGTTCGACCTCGTCGATGATCTCCATCGCCCGGACCTTGGGGGCGCCCGACAGGGTGCCGGCCGGGAACGTGGCGCGGATGACGTCGACGGCGCCCATGCCCTCGTTGACCCGGGCCTGCACGCGTGAGACCAGGTGCATGATGTGGCTGTAGCGGACGACGGACATGAAGTCGTCGACGCGGACCGATCCGGTGCGGGAGATGCGGCCGAGGTCGTTGCGCGCCAGGTCGACGAGCATGACGTGTTCGGCACGTTCCTTCTCGTCGCCGCGCAGGGTGGCCTCGTAGGCGGCGTCCTCCGCCTCGGTCTCGCCGCGCGGCTGGGAGCCGGCGATCGGCCAGATCTCCGCGACGCCCTTGCGGGCGGTGACCAGCGCCTCGGGTGAGGACCCGACGATCTGCAGGTCGCCGTAGTCGAACAGGTACATGTAGGGCGAGGGGTTGATCACCCGCAGGACCCGGTGCACGGCCAGGGGGTCGACGTCGGTGTCGAGGGAGAACCGCTGGGAGGGGACGACCTGGAAGGCGTCGCCGGCCCGGATGTAGGCCTTGCATGCCTCGACGCTGGCCATGTAGGCCTCGGGGGTCATGTTGGCGTCGGCTCGGTCGACCCGGCTGGGCTGCGGCGGCGGGATGACCGGTGCGGTGATCGGCTCGGCCAGCCGGGCGACGAGCGCCTCGGTGTCGGCGACGGCGCGGTCCCAGTCGGCCCCCGGGTCGTCGCCGGGGATGGTGTTGGTGACGACCACCAGGCGCTGGCGCAGGTGGTCGAAGGCCACGACCTGGCCGGGCAGCATCATGCGGACGTCGTCGAGGCCCTGGTCGTCGAGGGTGTCGTCGGGCAGGTCCTCGATGTGGCGGACGATGTCCCAGCCGAGGTAGCCGACGAGCCCGGCGAACAGCGGCGGCATGTCGTCGAGCTCGGGGACCGTCAGCGACTCCAGCAGCGCCTCGATGGTGGCGAGGGGGTCACCGGTGTCGGCGGCGGTCGCGACGGCGTCCGGGACGGGACCGGTGACGGCCACCTGGCCGTGGCGGGCACGGAGGGAGATCAGCGGGTTGAGGCCCGTGAAGGAGTACCGACCCCACCGTTCGCCGTGTTCGACGGACTCCAGCAGGAACGTGCCGGGCCCGCGCAGGCGGTCGTAGACGCTGACGGGCGTGGAGACGTCGGCGAGGACCTCGCGCACGACGGGGACGAGGACGTGGTCGGCAGCGAGGGCGACGTAGGTGTCGCGGTCCGGGCGATAGCCGTTCACGAGGAGGCGATCCGGGTGCCGAAGCAGCTGCGCGCCCCGGTGTGGCAGGCCACGCCGTCGGGGCCCTGGTCGACGCGGATCAGCAGCGTGTCGGCGTCGCAGTCGGCGTCGACGGAGACCACCCTCTGCGTGTTGCCGCTCGTCGCACCCTTGTGCCAGCGCTCCTTGCGCGAGCGGGACCAGAACACGGTCTCGCCCAGGGCAAGGGTCTCGGCCAGCGTGTCCGGCGTCATCCACGCCATCATCAGGACCTCACCGCTGTCGTGCTGCTGCACGATGGCGGGGATGAGGCCGTCGCTGGTCAGGGTCAGGGTCGAGCGCAACTCGTCGGCGTCCATGGAGGGGGAAATGGTAGCGGGCCCGTGTCGCCCCGTTCCCCAGCCGTCGGGGCCGTGGACGACGAATCCTTACATCGTCCTCGCTGGTCTCCGCCGTCGGACGGCGCCCCCTAGGCTGCCGTCATGACCACAGGCATGACGTGCAGACGCTGACCAGACGCCAGCTGGGCCTCGGCGGTGCGGCGGTGGTCGCCGCAGCAGCTGCCTCGACCCTCCTCCAGCCCACGGGGACCTCGCCCATGCGGCTGGGACTCGGGGCGATGAAGCCGACGTCGCTTCGGATCGGCGCGATCCTGCCGACTTCTCCGTGGGACGCCGAGCTCCCGCGTCGGATCGTTGCCGGGTTGCGGGACGCCCTGTCGGCGCCGGACTGGTTGTCGGTCGAGATGGTCGAACGCGAGGTCGTGGGTGGCACGGTCGGGATTCGCAGCGCCGCATCCGACCTGCTGGCCCGTGACGTCGACGTGCTGCTCGCGGCCACGAACCCGCTGGCGGCCGACCCGCTCGTCGAACTGGCGGCAGCGGCGTCGGTACCGCTGCTCGTGTCGACCTTCGGCGCGACGACCCCGCGTCGCCTCGGCCGCGGCGACGTCGCCGCAACCGTGCACGGCCTGCACCTGGCGGACGCCGCTGCGGCGCTGGGCGCCTGGACGGTGCGCGAGCACGGACCGCGTGTGGGCGTGCTCGCCTCGGACAGGGAGGCGATGTTCGACCTGATCGGTCAGCTGGGCCGAGGCGTGACCAGTGCTGGCGGGACGATGGCGGCGCTGGAGATCGTCAGCGAGCCCGGTGAGCTCTCGGCTGCCGCCGACCGCCTCGAACAGGCGGGTCTGGACGCCCTCCACATCGAGGTCGCAGGCAGGGACGCCGCCCCGTTCCTGGACCTGCTCGAGGACGGTTCCTTCCGCGGCGTGCCGGTGACCATCGACCCGCTGGCCTCCGGTGGCGACGCCCTGCCTGCCTGCGCGTCGTGGAGCCGAGGCACGGACCCGGCCGGGGTGCTCGGCGCGGAGACCGGGAGCCTGCTGGTGGCGGCCCTGCGACGCGGTGGCGGCCACGGCGTGGTGTTCCCGGGGACGTCCTTCGACACCGACCGGGGACGCCTGCGCGTGTCGTCGACGGGTGTGACCGCCGGGCCGGTTGCCATGCTGGCCGACGGCCGGCCGCTGGCCGTCCCGCCGGGCGACCGGGGCAACCTCTCGCTCCCGGTGGCGGGCGTCACCAACGAGTTCCTGTGCCTGTGACGGACCCGAGCGAGGTCACACTCGCCACGTTCGCCGAACGGACCGGCCAGCAGGTGTCGGTGGCCGAGGTGGAGGGACTGGAGCTCGAGGTGCTGGAGGCTGTCGAGCGGACGGTCGGACCCGACGGGGCGTCGGGATCGGCCTTCTCCGTCCTGTTCGCGGGTCCCGCTGGCCTCGACCTGCCACAGTCGATGGTGACCCTGGGGGACGACGTCCTGGACCTGCCGCTGTTCCTGGTCCCGATCGGACCGGGCGCCGACGGGCGACCGCGTTTCGAGGCCGTGTTCACCCGCCTGCCTGCCTGACCGTCACGGGTGCCAGCGCATCAACACGTGGCTGTGCCCCAGGGGACCGGCGACCTCGAATCCCAGGCGGGCGTAGAAGCGGAGGCCGGCGTCGTTGTCGTTGTCCACTGCATGGCCGAGTGGCACACCAGTCCGGCGACTCTCGGCCTGGAGGCCCCGCAGCAGCGTGGTCCCGATCCCGAGGTTTCTGTGAGTGGGAAGCACGGCGATGTCGAGCAACCTGATCTCCTCCGGCCGACGATCGACCCAGAGCCGCCCCACGGGCTGCGTGCCGAGCCGCACGATCAGGTGGTCGGAGCCGGGGAACCGGCTGCGGTAGTCCCGGCCCTGCGCCACGAACTGCTGCTCGACGAGGGCATCGCGATCGCCGTCGGCCATGTCGAGCAGGGCGAACCTGTCGCCCCGCACGCTACGGAACAACGCCAGGAGGAACGGACGGTCCTCGGCTGACGCCGGGTGCAGGGTCGGCGGGGTGTCCACCGCAGTTGTCGGACGAGGCCGGTTCACGAGCGCGAGGGGTACAGCCCGACGAGCGCGATGATGTAGCTGAGCGCCAACGAGGGCATCAGGTTGTTGTGCGCCTGCCCTCCCCCGCTCGACCCCAGCGGGGTCATGGCCGCGGCGGATCCTGCCGTGGCGTCAACGTAGTGTCCGATGGCGCGTCCGGCCGCGAAGCGGTTGTCCTCGGGGCGGCTGTCACGGGCGAGCCCGTCCACCGCCGTGGCGGAATGGTCGTGGTTGGGAACCTGGGACGCGTTGAGGGTGACGGTCTCGGCCCCGTCGCGCTCCCCCAGCTGTCTGGCCGTCAGGCCGGGGCCTCGACCCGGGTGCATGGGCAGCCGTCCCTGCAGGTCGGGGAGCTGGGTGGTGGTTCGCCCATCGCCGCCGTAGGTGGTGCCGATGAGGCTGAACAGGGCGGTGTTCTGGGCGATGGGGAGCAGCTGGCCGTTGCAGAGGGCCCAGCTGCGGGGGGCGAAGTTGCCGGCGAAGATTCGGATCTCTGCCAGGAAGGGTTCGGACACGAGGGCTCCTCAGTTCCTGGTCGGGTAGATCCCGGTCAGCGCCACGATGAAGTGGACGCACAGGAATGGCTGGATGTTGGTGTGGGGGCTGGAGCCGCCGGTGGACTCGACGACGTCCGGCGAGAGCGTGATGGCGGTTCCGGTGGTGCCGTAGGCGCGGGCTGTACCTGCCGCCGCGGCCGGAACGTGCCCGCCGGGGTCGCGTTCGGTGGCGGCGCTGTTGGTGGCCGGCCAGGCGTGGGCGTGGGACGGGAGCTGGGCCGTGGTGAGCGTGACGGTCTCGGCACCGCTCTTCGATCCGAGCGATCGAGGGGTCAGGCCCGGTCCGCTGCCGGCGTGGATCGGCACGCGGCCACGGAGGTCGGGCAGTCCGAAGGTGGTCCGTCCGTCCCCGCCGTAGGTGGTGCCGTACAGCGAGAAGAGGGTGTCGTTCTGGGAGACGGCCAGCAGCTGGCCGTCCGCGAACGCCCAGCCCCGGGGGGCGAAGTTTCCGGCGAACATGCGCAGCTCACCGACGAAGGGTTCGGACACGAGGGCTCCTCAGTTCCGGCTCGGAAACAGGCCCTGCAACGCGATGCAGAAGTTGAGGACCAGGTAGGGCTGCATGTTGTTGTGCGCCTGGCCGCTGCCGGCGTTGGCCACCGCAGTCGAGGCGAGCTGGCCCGTGGCGCTGTCGCCGTACATGGGTGTGCTGGCCCGGGCGAGGGCGCTGCTGGTCGTCGGGTCGGCGGAGGTGGCATCGGAGGTCCGCCCCGTCGCGCCGTGACCGTGGGATGGCATCTCCGCTTGACTCAACGTGTGGGTCTCCTCCCCTGTCTTCTGACCCCACGGATGGGAGCCGGCGATGTGCATCGGCGCCCGACCCCGCAGCTCGGGCAGGCCGAACGAGGTCCGTCCGTCGCCGCCGTACGTGGTGCCGAGCAGCGAGTACAACGACTGGTTCTGGTTGATCGGCAGGATCTGGCCATCGCAGAGCGCCCACCCACGAGGGGCGAAGTTGAAGCCGACGATCCTGATCTCGGCGAGGAATGGTTCGGACACGGTGCGATCGTCTCCTATCGGATCTCCGGCGGGATGCACGCGCCGTTGGTGGGAGCCCCGGTCACGATCGGAGCTGCCGAGATGAGGGTGTTTCGTCCCGTCAGGTAGGCCTCTGGGTTCCCGCCGGCGTAGTCCGGGAACTCGAGCGTCGAGGTTCCTCCGACGGCGATGTCCGCGCCGGGGAAGCCCAGCGTGGATGTCAGGGAGTTGGCGCTGATGTCGAGGCATCCCGCGGCACCGTCGTCGATGGTGGCGAACATGCCGGCGCGCTGGCCGGTGAGTGTGCTGTTGGTGACCGCGAGGTCGAGCGTGCCACCGGTACCGATGTCGGACCGGACATCCAGGGCGATGTCCGGGACGCCGTCCTGTGCCGTGTGGGTGGCGAGGCTGCTGCGGATGACGTTGGCGCCGATGCCCCTGTCGACGAGCACCCCGGTGCTGCTGGAGTTGACGATGGTGGTGCTGGACAGGATCGCGTCGATGGCACCCGTTCCGTTGCTGCCCTCGATGGCGACGCCGATGCTTCCGGCGCTCCCGACCTGGCCGGCGACACCGACCGCGGTGTTGGTGATCGTGGTGTGCAGGACCGGGGACTGACCCGGGTCGGCCACCAGCGCGGCCCCGACGCCGACCGCGTTGAACGCGGGGTTGTCCATGGCGAGGGTGCTGCCGGCGATCTCGACCACGACATCGGCTTCGTCAGCCGAGACGGCGCTGGCCATGAACGCGTTGTCGGTGACGATGTCGGCGTCGCTGATGTCGACGTCCATGGTGCCGTTGCCGGCGCCGCGGATCTGGATGCCGCCACCTCCGGCACCCGCGACGAACGGCGCCACCGTGCCGACGGCGACGTCGGAGATCCTGAACGATCCGGTCGAGTCGGTGCCGGCCGTGCCCTGGGTGCCGATGGCTCCAGCCGCCGAACCGAACGTGTCGCCGGCGAGCAGCCGGATCGCGGGGCCGTCGATGCCGGTCATGTCGATCCCGTCGATGGACCCACCCGGAACGACTGCTCCAGCACCGATCGCCGTGATCTCCACGCCTGCGCCGGAGTTGGCGGTGGTGTCGATGTGCGGTCCGGGGGTCGTGGCGGTGATTGTCACGTCTCCCGTCGACGCAGTGGTCCGGTCGATCTCGATCGCGGTGTCGGCGATCGTGGTGAGGGACGGGTCGGTGATGGTGACCGTGCCTGGGTTGGTCAACCAGATGCCGCGCTCGTCGTCGGCGTTGCCGATGGTGGTCAGGGTCAGCCGGTTACCGGTGAACCCGCCGGTCTGGCTGGTACCGCGTATTCCGTGGTTGCCGGTGCCGGTGATCCGGATGTCGGTGAAGCTGATGGGGCCACCCGTGTTGGTCAGGAGCACCCCCTCCCCTGTCGTGGAGGAGATCGTGCCGCCGCTGTCGGGGCCACCCGTACCGGTGACGGTGAACGCCCCCGCGCCGGTGTTCGACAACACGATGCCGTGGGTGCCACCCCCGGCCGTGACGCTGTCGAAGGTGACGCCGCTTCCACCGATCGTTCCGGTGATGTCGACCGCCGTGTTGCTGGTGGAGGACGCGGTGGACCCCGGCCCGGACACGTTGATCGTCGTGCCGGACCCGACCTCGAGGCCGATGCCGGTCGTGCCGCTCACCTGAAGGCCACCCATGGCGCTCAGGGTGGTCGTTCCACCGGTCAGCTGGAGACCGCTACTGCCTGCTGCCTGGACGAGGCCGCCGAACGTCACGGATGGTCCGCTGTCGATGTCGATCGCCGTCGTGGCGACGGAGTCGACGGTCGTGGGGCCCTCCACGGTCAGCGCCCCTGCAGTCGAGGACACGGATACCCCCGTACCCGAGGAGTTGCTCGACACGCTGTCGGTGGTCAACGACAGGAGGCGGATGTTGTCCAGGTCGAGGGCCGCGTCGGCGCTGCTGTGCAGCCGTTCCTGTTCGACCGTGCCGTTGAGGATGGCAAGGGTGGTCAGGTCCTGGGCCTGCAGCGCGATCCCGGTGACGTCGACGTCGAGGCTGTCGATGCTGACGCCGCCCGTGTCGATGAGGCGGAGGCCGTGGCCGGTGCCCGTCACGTCGACCGTCCCGAGCAGGAGAGCCCCGCTGAGCTGGTTGGTGTGGATGGCGCGATCAGCTCCTCCTGCCAGGACGACGTCCACCGAGTCGATGTGTCGGGTCCCCGCTGGCGGGGCGCCCATCGTGCCGCCGATCAGGGAGATGGCCCTCCCCGTCCCGCTGATCACGACATCCGACATCGACAGGGTCCCGAAGCCGCTGTTGCCGACGAGGCCGATGCCGCTCGTCGTGCCGATGTCGATCCCACGAACGGTGTTGTTGACGCCCAGCGTGACGCCATCGGCGGTGCTCGTGATGACCGGCGCGGTCGAGGCCGGGGCGAGCTCGGTCGAGGGAAGCCCGACCTGGAGGGCGACCCCGGCGCCGATCAGCTGCTGGTCGGCCTGCAGGGTCGTACCGGCTCCACCGACCGCGGTCGCCGACTCGCCCACGTACACGATGTCGCCCGCCGCGCCGACGGTGCTGGGCATCGTGTCGAGCGGGGTGTGGGACCGCCCGTCGCCACCGGCGGCCGCGTCGGCGTCGACGTACCAGATCAGCTCCGAGAGCGTGATGGTCGCGAGGCCCGAATCGTCCACGGTGCCGTCGGTGACCGTGTAGGTGAACGTGTCGGTGGTGGTCGACCCGACGGCAGGCGTGTAGACGAACGTGCCGTCGGCCTGGATGTCGACGCTGCCGCCCTGGGTCGTTGCCTGCCCGGTCGCGGCAACCGCCGAGAGCGTGTCGCCGTCGACGTCGGTGTCCCCGTCGAGCAGGGTCCCCTGGATGCGGACGCCCGGCCCACGCAGCGCGGGGGTGGCATCGGCGAGGTCGGTGACCACGATGAGCTCGGTGTTGCCGAACGCGTCGTAGTCGTCGTCGGCCGCGACCGGGGGGTCGTTGATCGGGGTGACGGTGATGGAGACGGTTGCAGGAGCCGACGTGGTGGTCCCGTCGGAGACGGTGAACGTGAAGCTGTCGGACCCGCTGTGGTTCGCGTTCGGCGTGTACGTCACCGTTGCGGACTGGCCGGCCCCGTTGCCACCGATGGCGCCCAACCCGCCGTTGCTCGGCCCCGTCCCGATCGTGAACGTCAGGTTCCCGCCGTCGGGGTCCGTGCCCTCCAGGGTGATCAGCACCGAGTCGTCCTCGTCGACGGTCGCGTTGCCGGCGGTCGCGGCCGGCGCGTCGTCGACCGGGTCGACCGTGATGGACACGGTGGCGGCGGCCGACGTCGTGGTCCCGTCGGAGACGGTGAACGTGAAGCTGTCCGATCCGTTGTAGTTCGCGTTCGGCGTGTAGGTCACCGTCGCGGACTGGCCGACCCCGCTGCCGCTGATGGCGCCGAGCGTCCCGTTCGTCGGTCCGGTCCCCAGCGCGAAGGCCAGGTCGGCCGTGTCGACGTCGGTGCCCGCCAGGGTGATGAGCACCGAGTCGTCCTCGTCGACGTTCTCGCTGCCGGCCGTCGCGGTCGGCGGGTCGTCGACCGCGTCGACGGTGATGGTGACCGTGGCGTTGCTGCTGGAGTCGAGCGCGCCGTCGTTGGCCCTGACCGTGAAGGAGTCGGAGCCGTTGTAGTCGCCGTTGGGCGTGTAGGTCACCGTTGCGGTCTCGTTGCCCGTCGGCGTGATCGCGCCGACGGTGCCGTTGGTGGGACCGGACACGACCGTGAAGGTCAGCGCATCCCCGTCGATGTCGTCACCCACGAGGTTGACGGTCACCGCGACGTCCTCGTCGGTCGTCGCGCTGGCGTCGTCGACGGTGGGCGGGTCGTTGACGTTGGACACGGTGATGTCCACGGTTGCCGGCGCCGACGTGTCGGTGCCGTCGTCCACGGTGAACGTGAAGCTGTCCGGTCCGTTGAAGTCGGCGTTCGGGGTGTAGGTGACCTCTGCCGACGTGACCCCGGTCGACACGGGCGCGGTCACGGTGCCGTCGGTCGGATCCGTGTCGATCGCGAAGACGAGCGGGTCACCGTCGGCGTCGGTCCCGGCCAGGGCGATCACGACGGAGTCGTCCTCGTCCACCCCTGCCGTGCGGGCGGTGGCCGTGGGTGCGTCCTGGAGGGGGGCCACGTCGATCGTCACCGTGGCGAGCGGCGAGTCGAGCGCACCGTCGTTGGTGCGGAACGTGAAGCTCTGCGACCCGTTGGTGTTGGCGTCGGGGGTGAAGGTGAAGTCACCGGTGTTGACGTCGAGGCCGGTGACCCGTGGGTCCGCCGGGTCGACGGCGAAGGTGATCGCGTCGCCATCGGCGTCGTCACCGGTCAGCGTGCCGTTGACCGGAACGTCCTCGTCGGTGCTGAGGGTCTGGTCGTCCGCGGTGGGCGCGTCCGCGACCGGGTCGACGGTGATCGACACGGTGGCTGTGGAGGCCAACCCGTCCTCGGTGGCGCTGAAGGTGAAGCTGTCGGGCCCGTTGTAGTCGGGGTCCGGCGTGTAGGTGTAGGCGCCGCCGGCTGCCACGGTCGCGGTGCCGTTCGTGGCGTCGGTGTCGAGCGCGTAGGTGATCGTGCCCCCGTCGACGGAGGTAGCGGTCACGGTGCCGCCCGCCGGGGTGTCCTCGTTGGTGGTGATGGTGTCCGGGTTGGCCACCGGCGGGTCGTCGACGGGGGTGACGGTGATGTCGAAGGTGCCCGGTGCCGTCGGTCCGCTGCCGTCGTCGACGGTGAAGGTGAAGCTGTCCGTGCCGTTGGCGTTGGGCGTCGGGGTGTAGGTGAACGCGCCCGTGGCGGTGTCGAAGGCGGTCAACGATCCCGCGGTGGGCGCGGTGTCGACGGCGAAGGCGAGCACGTCGCCGTCGGCGTCGGTCCCGGAGACGCTGGCGACCAGGTCGACGTCCTCGTCGGTCGTCCCCGACCCGTCGATGGCCACGGGGGCGTCGGGCACCGGGGTGACGGTGATGTCGACGGTGGCCGGCGCGCTGTCACGGCTGCCGTCGGACGCGGTGTAGGTGAAGCTGTCGGGCCCGTTGGTGTCCGGGTCCGGGGTGTAGGTGACCTCGTCGGGTCCGGGGCCGGGCACGACCGTGCCCGACGTGGCGGCGCCTGCGGTGAACGTCAGCGGGTCGCCGTCGGGGTCGGTGCCGGTCATCGTGATGACGACGGGGACGTCCTCGTCGGTGGTCACGGCGAGGTCGGTGGCGGTGGGGGCACGGTTGCCGGGCGTGTCCGGCAGGTCGGTGACCTCGACGGTGACCGTGGCCGGCTCGGAGGTCTCGTCGCCCTGCGACGCGGTGTAGGTGAACGTGCGGGCACCCGGCGCACCCAGCGGGTCGAAGGTGACGATGTCCCCATCGAGGGTCACGTCGGCGTCGGACGGCAGGTCATCGATGGCGTAGGTGAGCGGCAGGTCGACGCTGGGGTTGGGTGTGCCGTCGAGGGTGATGTCGACCGGGGTGTCCTTGTCGGTGGTCACCGTGATGTCGGCCACGGTCGGGGGTTCGAACACGAGGTCCGCCTCGATGAGCAGCTGGGCGATGATGCCCAGACTGATGGGCGGACCCACGGGAACCAGGGGGCCAGGGAGCCCGCCGACAGTCTGGGCGAAGCCGCCCGAGTCGGGGCGAACGGCGATGGCGGCGCCGGCGAGGGCGTCGGCGAACGACTCGCCGCTGACGACGTACACACGCTGGGCGCCGTGCTCCCCGAACAGGGCCAGCCCGATCTGGAGGGCGGTCTCGAACCGGTTCTCCCCGGCGATCCGCTCGACGGTCGGGGCCAGGTCGGCCACCGCGGCTTCGACCTCCGCGCCGACCGCAGCGGTCCCACCCAGGATGGTGATGCGTGTGGGGTCGAGCCGCAGCAGCTCGGCACGGGTGACCTCCGACAGCTCGTCGGTGCCGGTCAGCAGGATCGGCCCGTTGCGCTCGGCCATCAGCGGCCCGGCCACCAGGGCGTCGGCGAAGTCGTCGGCCCGGGCGATGGCGACCTCGTCCGTCCCGTCGGGATGGGAGACCGCGGAGACGGCCACCGCGGTGGTGAGGCGGGAGTCACCAGCGATCCGCACGACCGGCGCGATCGTGGCCAGGGACGCCTCGACCTGCGGTCCGACCGCGGATGGCCCGCCGACGACGACGATCCGTTCGGGGGAGAGTCGACGGACCTCTGCCTCGGTGGAGGTGGGCAGGTCGCCGGGCCGGGTCAGCAGGATCGGTCCGCCGCTGCGCGCGGCGTGGGGGCCGATGGCCAGGGCGTCGGCGAAGTCCTCGCCGGTGGCGACGAACACCACGTCTGCGCCGTCAGGGTAGGCCCCGGCCGCGATGGCAACCGCCGTTTCGTACCGGTCCGCACCGGCGACGACCGTCAGGTCGTCGGCCAGGTCGCGCAGCGACTCGACGGATTCCTCCGAGACGGCGGCAGGGCCGCCGAGGACGATGATCTCGCTGCGCTGGCGTTCCTGGGCCGCCACCGACGACGGGGACGCCAGCACGCTGGCCACGAGCAGGAGCAGGACGGCGAGCCGGCTCGCCGTGAAGGACACGAGGTTCTGCAACTGTCTGCTCCGTTTCAGAGGACTCCGGGACGCTACCCCGGCAGCGGCCAGCCCGTGGAGCCATGGAGGAGACGTAATATCTCGACCCCATGCGCTTCACCCTCGTGCACTCCCCGCTGGTCGGACCGGTGACCTGGTCCCTGGTCGCGACTCGACTCCGCGAGCTGGGCCACGACGTGGCCGTGCCGTCCCTCGTGGCGGTGGCCACCCGGGGCCGATGGCAGCAGGTCGTCGAGGCGGCTGCCGCAGGGGCCTGCGAAGGGACCGGTGCCCATGTCGTGGTGGGGCACAGCGGTGCCGGACCGTTGCTGCCGATGATCGCCAAGCGCATCTCCCCCACCCCGGCGGCCTTGGTGTTCGTCGATGCAGGCGTCCCCCCGGCGTCGGGCACGGCCGACCTGGTGCCCCCGGCGTTCTTCGACCACCTGCTCGGGCTGTCGGTCGACGGCCGGTTGCCGCGGTGGTCGGACTGGTTCGGCGACGACGTCATGTCCGACTTGGTGCAGGACCCGGAGGTGCGATCGGCAGCGGCGGCCGAGCTGCCGCAGCTGCCACTGTCCTACTTCGCCGAGGCCGTGCCGGTGCCGAAGGGCTGGACCCACACGCCGTGCGCCTACCTGCTGCTCAGTGACCCCTACGGCGCCGACCTGGCCGCCGCCGCGGAACGCGGCTGGCCGGTCGCCGTCGAGGCCGGCAAGCACCTGGACCTGCTGAACCGGCCGGAGGCGATCACCGCCACGTTGCTCGAGCTGGTGGCAGCCGCGATCCCGGCCGCCCCGGCGACCTAACGACGCACGGGCACGCCGGCGGCGGCCATGCCGGCCTTGACCTCGCCGATGGAGAGCTCCCCGAAGTGGAAGATGGAGGCGGCGAGCACCGCCGACGCGCGGCCCTCGGTGATGCCCTCCACCATGTGGTCGATGGTCCCTGCTCCCCCGCTGGCGATCACCGGGATGCCGACGGCGTCGTCGACGGCTCGCAGCAGCTCGGTGTCGAAGCCGATCTTCGAGCCGTCCCGGTCCATCGACGTCAGCAGGATCTCCCCGGCCCCCCGCCGTCCGCACTCGGCGGCCCACTCGACCGCGTCGATGCCGGTGGCGGTGCGTCCACCATGGACGAAGACCTCCCATCCGGCCGATGCGTCGGCCGGATCACGTCGCTTGGCGTCGATGGCGGCGACCACACACTGGCTGCCGAAGGCGTCGGCGATGGCCGACAGCACCGTCGGGTCGGCCACCGCTGCGGAGTTGACGGCGGTCTTGTCGGCCCCCGCCTGCAGCAGCCGGCGGGCGTCGGCGACCGACCGCACCCCTCCCCCCACGGTGAGGGGGATGAAGACCTGCTCGGCGGTGACGGCGACCACGTCGTAGATGGTCTCCCGCTGGTCCGAGGACGCGGTGATGTCGAGGAACACCAGCTCGTCGGCGCCCTCGGCGTCGTAGACCCGCGCCAGCTCGACCGGGTCCCCGGCGTCGCGGATGTCGACGAACTGCACGCCCTTGACGACCCGCCCGCCGTCGACGTCCAGGCAGGGGATGACCCGCGCGGCCAGGCCGTCGGCGGGACCGGTCGGCACGGCGGTCACGCCCGCGTCAGCTCCAGCGCCTCGGCGAGGGTGAACCGGTCGGCGTACAGGGCCTTGCCGACGATGGCGGCGTCGACCCGTTCGTGCGCGCTGCTGAGCACCCGGAGGTCCTCCAGCGACGACACCCCGCCGGACGCGGTCACCCGGGCCGTGGTGGCCTCGGCGACCTGCGTCAACCGCTCGACGTTCGGGCCGGACAGCATGCCGTCACGTCCGATGTCGGTGAAGACGAAGCGGGCGACACCCATCTCGGTGAACATCGCCAGGGCCTCGAAGAGGTCGCCGCCCTCGGTGACCCAGCCCCGGGCCTTCAGCGTGGTCCCGTCGGCGTCGAGCCCGACGGCGACCTTGTCGCCGTGGGCGTCCAGGGCGGCCCTGACGAAGTCGGGCTGCTCCAGCGCCATCGTGCCGATGACCACACGGGAGGCGCCGAAACCGATCGCCGCGTCGAGGTCCGCGAGCGTCCGGACCCCACCGGATGCCTGCACGGGTACGCCGGTGGCCTCGACGATGTCGGCCACGAGGTGGCGGTTGCGTGGTTCGCCGGTGAAGGCGGCGTCGAGGTCGACGACGTGCAGCCACTCGGCTCCCTCGTCGGCGAAGCGCTGGGCGGCCGCGACCGGGTCGGCGTCGTAGACGGTCTCGGCGTCGGCCTTGCCCTGGGTGAGGCGGACGGCTCGGCCGTCCTTGATGTCAACGGCCGGGAAGAGGGTGAGGGGCATCAGGAACGGACCTTCGTGGATCGGGCCGAGACCTCGTCGTGGAGGTTGGCCAGCAGCTGCCGGCCGACGTCGGCGGACTTCTCGGGGTGGAACTGGGTGACGACGACGCTGCCCTCGCGGGCGATGGCGGGGAGCGGCACGCCGTAGGTGGACTCGGCGATGACGTGGTCGTGGTCGCTGGGGTCGGCGTAGTAGGAGTGCACGAAGTAGACCCGCTCGCCGCCGATCCCGGCCAGCAGGGGGTCGTCGCGCCGCGCGCGCAGCACGTTCCAGCCCATGTGCGGGACGGCGAGCGTCCTGCCGTCCGGGGTCGTCGACGGGATGCGTCGCACCCAGCCGGGCAGGAAGCCGAAGCCGGGGACCCTGGGGTCCTCGTCGGAGCCCTCGTACATGATCTGCATGCCGACGCAGATGCCCAGGACCGGCTGCTCGGCGGCGACGCGCTGGCGGATCAGCGGCGCGAACCCGGCGTCGTCGAACCGACGGACGCACTGGCCGAAGTGGCCCACGCCGGGCACGACGACCAGGTCGGCCTCGGCGGCACGGTCGGCGTCGGCGGTCACCACGGTCTCGAAGCCGACGCGCTGCAGCGACTTCTCCGCCGACCGCAGGTTGCCGGCGTCGTAGTCGAGGACGGCCGCGGTCGTGCCCACTACTGCAGCACGCCCTTGGTGGACGGCACGGCAGCGCCGGGCGCGGTGACCGCGACGGCACGTCGCAGCGCCACGGCGAAGGACTTGAAGACCGACTCGAAGACGTGGTGGGTGTTGCCGGGCTCCAGGAGCTTCACGTGCAGGGTCATGCGCGAGTTGGCGATGACCGCCTCGAAGAAGTGCTTGACCAACGACGTCTCGAAGGTGCCGATGACCTCCAGCGGGACGGGGGCGTCCCAGACGAGGTACGGCCGGCCGGCGAGGTCGACGGCGGTGCGGGTCAGGCATTCGTCGATCGGGACGGTCGCGTCGCCGAAGCGCTCGACGCCGGCCCGGTCACCCCATGCCTCGGCGAGCGCCTGGCCCAGCGCGATGCCGACGTCCTCGACGGTGTGGTGGTCGTCGATCTCGGTGTCCCCGTCCGCGCGGACGGTCAGGTCCAGCCGGCCGTGGCGGCCGAGCTGGTCCAGCATGTGGTCGAAGAAGGGCACGCCGGTGGACACCTCGACCTTGCCGCCGCCGTCGAGGTCGACCTCGACGATGATGGTGGTCTCCTTGGTGGTGCGTTCGACGCGGCCGATGCGGGTCATCGCAGGGACTCCTTGAGGGCAGAGAGGAAGCGGTCGTTCTCCTCGGGGGTGCCGACCGTCACGCGAAGGCAGCCCTCGAGTCGGGGAAGCGTCGAGAAGTCGCGGATGAGCACCCCGTCGGCGAGCATCGACTCGAAGACGTCACGCGCACGGTCGACACGGAGCAGCAGGAAGTTGCCGGCCGACGGCCACACGGTCACGCCGTCGATGCCGTCCAGCGCCACCAGCAGTCGGTCGCGTTCGGCGACGAGGTCGGCGATGTGGGCGGTGACGTCGTCGGCCATCTCCACCGCGAGGCAGCCGGCGGCCTGGGTGATGGCGTCCAGGTGGTAGGGCAGCCGGACCTTCAGCAGGTCCTGGACGACCCAGTCGTGGGCCAGCAGGTAGCCCAGCCGCAGCCCGGCCATCCGCCAGGCCTTGGAGAAGGTGCGGACGACGACGAGCCGGTCCAGCTCGTCCAGCAGCGCCCGGCCCTCCCCCGGGTCGGGGGCCAGCTCCACGTAGGCCTCGTCCAGCACGACCAGGCCGTCGAAGCCGTCGTGCAGCGCGCGGACGGCGTCGGGGTCCACCGGGATGCCGGTCGGGTTGTTGGGTGACGCCACGCAGACGATGGCCGGCTGGTGGGCCGCCACGGCCGCGCGGGCCGCCTCGGGGGTCAGCCGGAAGTCCTCGTCGAGGTCCTCGGTGACCACCGTGGTCCCGGTGACGCGGGCCAGCAGCGGGTGGGCGGAGTAGCCGGGCTGGAACAGCAGCAGGGTGCGGCCAGCGCCGGCGTAGGCGCCGAACAGCTGCACGAGGACCTCGTTGGACCCGTTGGCCGCCCAGACGCGGTCGGGCGACAGGTCCTCGCGGCCCGCCAGGGCCGTGCGCAGGGCCACGGCGTCACGGTCGGGGTAGCGGTGCAGGTCCAGGCCTGCGGCGATCCGTTCGGCCAGCGCCGCGGTGAACGCCGGAGGCGGGGCCCACGGCGTCTCGTTGGTGTTGAGCCGGACGGGCACGTCCAGCTGGGGAGCCCCGTACGGCGACAGGTCAGCGAGGTCGTCCCGGACGGCGGGGCGACGGGCAGGTCGGTCGGTCATCGCGAGGAGGGCACCGTGGCGGCGGCGTCGCGGGCCCGCTCCATGGCGGCGAGCCGGGCGTCGACGGACCGGACATGGGCCGGCAGTCCCTCGGCGGCACCGAGCGCCCGCACGACAGGAGCCATGTGGGTCAGGGCGTCGTCGGAGAACTCGACCCAGTTGATCGGCACCATGAAGTCGTCGGTGCGCAGCCCCCCGGTGAACCGTGCGGTCCCGCCGGTGGGCAGCGTGTGGTTCGGACCGGCGCAGTAGTCACCGAGGGCCGTCGGCGTCTGCACACCCACGAAGATGGTGCCGGCCGCACGCACCCGGTCGGCCACACCGCGGGCGTCGCGGGTCTGGATCTCCAGGTGTTCGGGGGCGAAGTCGTCGGCGACGGCGACGGCGTGGTCGAGGTCGTCGACGAGGACGATGGCCCCCTGCCCGGACAGCGCCTCGAGCAGCCGGTCACGGGAGGCGAGCCCGTCGACCTCCTCCGCCACGAGGGGCACGACGGCATCGGCGAGCTCGACCGACGGCGTCACGAGGATGGAGGTCACCAGCGGGTCGTGCTCGGCCTGGGCGATGAGGCTGGTGGCGACCAGCCGTGGGTCAGCGGAGTCGTCGGCGATCAGCATGACCTCCGTCACCCCGGCCATGGCGTCGATGCCGACCAGCCCCTGCGCGGCGACCTGCAGCTTGGCCTCGGCGACGAAGGCGTTGCCCGGTCCGACGACCTTGTCGACGCGTCGCACCTGCTCGGTGCCGTACGCCAGGGCCGCAACGGCCTGCGCACCACCGATCCGGAGGACCCGGTCGGCACCGACCAGCGCGGCGGCAGCCAGGATGGTCTGGTTCGGGCGGCCGTCGGGACCTGGCGGTGTGGCGACGACGACCTCGTCGACACCGGCAACGCGTGCGGGCACGACGGTCATCAGCACGGTGGAGGGATACGCCGCCCGTCCGCCGGGCACGTAGACACCGACCCGCTTGAGCGGGGCGTGACGCACCCCCATCTCCGCACCGGCGTGCACGCCGGCCCAGTCGCGGGGCCTGGCCTGTTCGTGGAACCACTGGACCTGTTCGCGAGCGGTCTCCAGCGCCGTACGAAGCGAGGGGTCGATGCCGGCGAGCGCCGCGTCGAGCTCGGCCCGCGGCACCTCCCACTCGGTGCCGTCCCAGCCGTCGAAGCGTGCGGTGTACTCGGCGACCGCGCGGTCCCCGCGGGCATGCACGTCCGCCAGCACCTCGGCCACGGTCTCCCGGGCCTTCCGCATGGTGTCGGCAGGTGGGCGCGGCAGGTCGGCACCGGGGTGGCGGCGGTCGCCGCGAAGGTCGATGCGTTGCAGGGAGGGGGCCTCGGGCTTCACCTCGCCAAGGGTAGAGGCGCGGGCACGGGCTGCCCAACGCGGAGCAGGATCGTTGCAAGCCCATTAGTCTGGCGCTTCGTGGACCTCCCGATCTTCCCGCTCCATCTGGTGCTGTTTCCGGGCCGTCCGCTGCCGTTGCACCTCTTCGAACCCCGCTACCTGGCGATGCTGCGCGACTGCCTGGACGGTGACCGGCGCTTCGGCGTGGTCGCGATCCGCTCCGGTCGGGAGGTCGGCAGCGACTGGTACACCGACGCCGACGGCAACAACGTGCCCGCCGACTCGGTGCTGCACCAGGTCGGCACGGTCACGGAGATCCGCACGGTGGCCGAGCGGCCCGACGGGCGGTTCGACATCATCACCAAGGGGTCGGAGCGCTTCCGGCTGGTGCAGCCCCTCAACGACCGTGCCTACCTGCGGGCCGACGTCGAGGTGCTGCCCGAGGACCGCGCGGCGACCCGTGACCGGATCGCCGCGGAGAACCTTCGGGACGTCCTGGTGCCGTACCTGCTGGGGCTGGGCGTGCCGCGCGAGTACACCGACCGGCTGCCGGTCGACCCGTGCGAGCTGTCGTGGATGGCCTGCAGCGCCCTGCAGGTCGAGGTGCCCGTGCAGCAGCAGCTGCTGGAGCTGCCGACCCATGCCGAGCGCATGGACGCCACCGCCCGCATCATCCGGCGCGAGACCGGCATCATCCGCCACCTCGGCATGGTCGGGTCCTTCCGCCCAGCCGGCCCCGGCGGCGCCCAGCTGAACTGACACGATGGGCGACGAGGCGCGGGACGACGTCATCGTCGACGAGGGCGGGACCGCGCGGTGCTGGTGGCCGGGAACCCACCCCGACTACGTCGCCTACCACGACACCGAGTGGGGCCGGACGGTCCACGACGACATCCGCCTGTTCGAGAAGCTGTGCCTGGAGGGCTTCCAGTCCGGCCTGTCGTGGCTGACGATCCTGCGCAAGCGGCCACGGTTCCGCGAGGTGTTCGACGGCTTCGAGCCTGCGGCTGTTGCCGGGTACGACGACGAGGACGTCGCGCGACTGCTCGACGATCCGGGGATCATCCGCCATCGGGGCAAGGTGGAGGCGACGATCGCCAACGCCCGGGCGACCCTTGCGATCCAGGACAGCCACGGCAGCCTCGACACCTTCGTGTGGGCGTTCGCGCCGGACCGCCGCGGACCCCGACCCGCCCGGAGGGACGACATCCCCGCGACGACGGAGGAGTCCACGGCCCTGTCCAAGGCCCTGAAACGGGCCGGCTTCCGGTTCGTCGGCCCGACGACCGCCTACGCCTTCATGCAGTCCATGGGCATGGTCAACGACCACCTGGCCGCCTGCGACTTCGGCTGACCCCAGCTGCGGTCCGGGACCGGTCTCACACGATGGGAACGGTGACCGTGAAGGTCGATCCCTCCCCCGGGCGCGACTCGACCTGGATGCGACCACCGAGCCGACCAGCGGCCATGCGGGCGACCGCCAGCCCGATCCCCTGACCGTCGTAGGCCTCGCGGGTGTGCAGCCTCGAGAACATGTCGAAGATGCGGTCCTGGTCGGACGGGGCCACGCCGATGCCGGTGTCGGCGACGGCCAGCGTCCACGATTCGGGGCCCACCGTCGCCGTGACCGTGACGCGGTGGCCGGGGTCGTCGGTGCGGTACCGCACTGCGTTGTCGATCAGGACCCGAGCGACCTCGCTGACCAGGGTCTTGTCCGTGCGGACAGCGGGCAGGTCGGTGACGGTGACCTCGGTCCCGTCGGTCTCCAACCGCTCGAGCACGTCAGCTACGACGGCGTCGAGGGAGACCTCGGTCGTCGTGACCTGGTGGCGGGAGAGCACCGAGAACGTCGTGAGGGACCCGATCATCCGCCCGAGGCGCTCCGCGCCGTCGGTGACGAAGTCGAGGTACGTGCGGGCCTGGTCCTCCAGCTGGTCGGCATGGCGGGTGACCAGCAGCTTGGAGAACCCCGTTATCGCCCGCAACGGCTCCTTGAGGTCATGGGATGCCGTGTACACGAACCGCTCCAGCTGATGGCTCGTGTGGGTCAGCACCTCGGTGGTGCGCGTCAGCTCCCGTCGCAGCTGCCGAGCCTGCACGACCCGCTGGAGCCGTGCGACCACCTCGGCAACCGGGACCCCTGCTGGCACGGCGTCGGTCGCCGGATCGCCGAGGCCAGCGGCAGGGTCGGAGGCGCCAACGACCAGCACCGCCGTCGCGGGTGCGTGGACCACGAACGCCCGTGCGTCGAGCTCCTCCCCGTCGACGAGCAGCGCGGTCGGGCGTTGCCCGTCAGCCAGGCGTTCCTGCAGGTCATGCGCGGTGAAGTGGGTCACGCGGTACGCCTCCGGCATGGCGTCTCGCAATGCCGCGGATCGGGCCGCGTCCGCTGCCTGAACCCACACTTCCGTGCCCGCAACGCCGGCGGCAGCGTCGGGCGGTGGGTCGGTCGGGGCTGTCGTCACTTCGTCTCCTGGAGGGGGCGTCGGGAGCCTACCCCGGACGGCCCAGCAGGCGACCGCAGGAACTTTCTGGCGGAAGGTCGTTGACAGCGCCGTCACCGTCGTGGCAATGTCAGCCGGCTACACGAACCCCGAGCACCGGAAAGGAGGCAGCCCGTAATGCGTATCACCCACCTCGACACCTCGATGTCGCTCGATACGGCCGTGGTCACCACGGCACCGACCGATCAGGCCGGATCGCAGACGAACCGTCCGGGCTGTCGCGCCGCGGCCTAGGCCGCCCACCCTCCCCTCCAGCTCCAACGACCCCCGCCCCAGCTCCGTGGGCGGGCCACGCCTCGTCGTTGTAGACGAGCCGCTCGACGGCTCGGGCCGCCGCATCCCGCGGTGGCGTGCTTCCCGGGTCCACGAGGACCCACGTTGCTCGAAAGGTCTGTTCAGTCATGCTGCCCCACATCCACGGCGAGATGGCCCGGCTGCACCGCGAGGAGCTCTCGCGTGCCGCTGCGCTGCGCCGCCAGCACCCCCCGAGTCGTCGGCCGGCCCGTCGGGCCGGCACCGCTCGATCCCTGTCCACCACGTTGGCAGGTGGACTGCGGCAGGCCCTGGGCCTGGCGCTGATCCGCCTTGGCCTTCGGTTCGTCGACCCGACGGCGCTGCTACGGTGAGCTCAGCATCACCTACGGTACGTGCACAACCGGTGCGGTATCCTTCTGGGCCGAGTTTCGCCATGAACCACATTCAAGGGCGAGCTCGGCCCGTTCGCCCCGTCGATCCAAGGAGCAAGACTGGATGAAGATGCTCCTCGTCGAGGACGAAGCCGACGACGCCGCCTTCGTGACCGCCCAGTTCCCGACGTTCGACGTCCAGCACGTCAGGAGCGTCGCGAAGGCGCTCGTCGGACTCGAGGGCGTCGACGTCGTGCTGCTGGACCTCGGGTTGCCCGACTCGGAGGGCTTCGAGACGCTCGCACAGCTGCTGGCGCAGGCACCCCAGATCCCGGTCGTCGTGCTGACCGGCAACGAGGACCCTGCGATCGGGCCGCAGGCCATCGAGGCCGGAGCACAGGACTTCGTGCTCAAGTCCGACATCGAGGGGCTGCCCCCTCGGGTGGAGGCGGCCATCGTCCGCCAGCGGCATCGCAACCACGCGGTGGCACGGGCCCTGTCGGTGTCCCTGGAGTACGCGGAGATCGGCGAGCCGGAGATCGGCGACGACATCCTGGCGTCGGCGACGCCGATCACGCTGGAGATGCTCGGTGACCAGCGCCTGAAGACGGCCCTGCCCGAGGTGTACGGCCTGCTGGTGGACCGCTACGTCGAGCTGCTGGAGTCAACCGTGGAAGCCCTTGCCTACGCCGACGGACGCCGTCCGGTCCCCGCGATGAAGACCCTGGGCCGCGAGTTCGGGATCCTCAACGCCGTGCCACGTGACGTCATCGACGTCCACATCAGCGCCCTCCACCGCCTCAGCGACCGTGTGCACCCCGAACGGTTGTCGGCGTTGGCGGAGGAAGGCCGGATGGTGCTGCTGGAGGTTGTCGGCTACCTCGCACTGCACTACCGGCTGCACGCCAACAACCGCGGGCAGCGGTGACGTCCGGTGCCACTTCGCTTCCGAGTCAACGTCTATGTCGTGGGCGGGTCGAACCACGCCTCCCGAGCCGTCGCCCTGCTCCGGGACGTCGCTGACACCCACTTCGGGGGCGACGCCGAGATCACCGTCATCGACGTCACCAGCGAACCGGCCCTGGCCGATGCCGCGGGCGTGATCACCACGCCCACCTACGACCTGCTCGCCCCCCTGCCCCGTCGACGGATCATCGGCATGCCACGATCCGCCGACGTGCTGGCACACGAACTGCTGCTCATCCCCTTGCCACCTCAGGCACACAGAGGACCACACCCATCATGACCATCGAGAAGACCACCACCGGCATCGCGGGGCTGGACCAGATATCCCATGGGGGGCTGCCGAAGGGCCGCACCACCATGGTGTCGGGATCCGCGGGTTCCGGGAAGACCGTGATGGCCGGCCAGTACCTGGTCGCGGCGATCACCGAGGACGACGCCGCGGGCGTCTTCGTGACGTTCGAGGAACCACCGGTGGACATCGCCCGCAACCTGTCCAGCTTCGGCTGGGACATCGACGGCTGGACGGAGCAGGGCAAGTGGACGTTCATCGACGCGTCCATGCAGACCACGGTCGGGACGACGATCGTCGGCGAGTACGACTTCGCGGCGCTGATGGCCCGCATCGAGGATGCCGTGCGGCGAACGGGCGCCACCCGCATCGTGCTGGACTCCATCGGCGCGGTCTTCGCCGAGTTCGACGACACCTCCTCGGTCCGTCGCGAGCTGCACCGCCTGGCGAAGGGGCTCTCCCGGATGGGGGTCACGTGCATGGTCACCGCCGAGCGTGACGACGAGTACGGTGCCATCTCGCGCTTCGGGGTCGAGCAGTTCGTGGCCGACGACGTGCTCGTACTTCGCCACGTGCTCCGCCAGGAGGAGGTCCGCCGAACCATCCAGATCCTGAAGTTCAGGGGCACCACCCACCGCAAGGGCGAGTTCCCGTTCACCATCGACCCCGAGCAGGGCATGGTCGTGATCCCGGTGACGGGCCAGACCCGCCAGGAGTCCTCCACCACCGAACGCGTCCCGAGCGGCGATCCGGTGCTGGACGAGATGTGCGGCGGGGGGGTCCTGCGGGACTCCGTCATCCTGGTGTCCGGCGCGACCGGCACCGGCAAGACCCTCACCGCGACGACGTTCCTGGCCGGTGGTGTGGCGCAGGGAGAACGCGCGCTGCTGTTCGGCTACGAGGAGAGCCGCGAGCAGCTGTTCCGCAACGCCCACGGGTGGGGCTTCGACTTCCAGGGCGCCGAGGAGGCCGGGCAGCTCCGGGTGGTGTGTGAGTACCCGGAGGTGCGGTCCCTCGAGGACCACCTGCTGGTCATGAAGCGACAGATCGACGAGTTCGAGCCGGACCGTGTGGCCCTGGACAGCCTGTCGGCGATGGAGCACATCGCCAGCCCACGTGCGTTCCGCCAGTACATGATGGGAGTGACGGCGATCCTGAAGGAGCGCCAGATCACCGGGATCATGACCGCGACGACGCCGACCCTGCTTGGTGGCGACTCCATCACGGTGTCCCACATCTCCACCCTGACTGACTCCATCATCCTGCTGCGGTACGTGGAGGTGTACGGCGAGATCAAGCGCGGCCTCACGGTGCTGAAGATGCGTGGATCGGCCCACGACAAGGAGATCCGCGAGGTCGTCATCGACGGCAAGGGCATGAACATCGGGATGCCGTTCCGCTTCGTCGAGGGCATCCTCGGCGGCACCCCGGTCCGCGTGGGCCAGGACGAGGACCGCCTCCGAGGGTTGTTCTCCGAGTAGATTTTCGGGTCGCGGGTCGCGGGTCGCGGGTCGCGGGTCGCGGGTCGCGGGTCGCGGGTCGCGGGTCGCGGGTCGCGGGTCGCGGGTCGCGGGTCGCGGGTCGCGGTCGACGGGGGGCCCTGCGGCAGCGGGACCTTCGGCCCCTGACCGGCGGGCCCGAACCGTGCACGATCGACACCTGCCGACATGGAGGTGATCGCCCGTGCGTCGCACACTCGCCACGAGCCACGAGATCTTCGGAGAACCCAAACGTTTCCGGGACGCGCTGATGACGAGGACCGCCGAGCTTCTCCAGCAGGCCGCGGGTGACGACGTCACCCAGCCCGACGGCGACGGCAGCGTGCTGATGACGCTGCGCAGCAACCGGGGCGGGGTCGACGTCCACAAGCGTGTCCGCGTGCACATCGACCAGGGCGTGGAGGGCGAGGACGTCCTCCGCATCCCGGTGCGCTGGCGGGCTGATCCAGCCCCCCACCTGTTCCCCACCTTCGACGGCGTCATCGAGCTGCTGACCCTCGGCAACGGGCGCTGCGAGCTGTCCCTCGTGGGGTACTACGAGCCACCGCTGGGCCCGATCGGGGACGCGGTGGACACCTACCTCAGCGATACCGCCCGGGCGTCGGCCATCCGCCTGGTGCGGCACCTGGCACGCGAGCTCGTCGAGGACGTCTACGACCTCGACCGGCCGCTCCAGTCCGACCCCAGCCGCGCTGCGCTGACCGTCCGCGACGTCATGAGCCCCGAGCTCGTCGTCGTGTCCGAGGGCGAATCGCTGCGTGATGCCGCCGGCGTCCTGCTCGCCGCGGGACACGGTGGGGTGCCGGTCGTCGACGCCCGCAACCAGGTGATCGGCGTGCTGTCGGAACGCGACCTGCTGGATCGCGTCGCCGACGAACGCCTGGGGCTCGGCCCGGCCGCCCACCGTGCGTGGAAGCGGTGGTCGGCGCGCAACGCCGGCGAGGCCTGCAGCAAGCCTGCGGTCACGACGGAGGCCGACACCAGCGTGCGGCAGGCCGCCACGCTCATGGCCACCCGCGACGTGGCCCGGCTGGTCGTCATGGACGGCGCGAGGGTCGTCGGCATCGTCACCCGATCCGACATGTTGCGGGTGCTGGTTCGCGACGACGAGGAGATCAGCGCCGCGGTCACGGCCGTCCTGGCCGACCGCGGCGAGGACGGCGTGCGCCACACCGTCGAGGACGGGCGGGTGCACCTGAGCGGCACCGTGAAGCTGCGCAGCCGCGTCACGCCGGTGTGCCGTGAGGTGGAACGGTGCGATGGCGTGCTGCTTGTGGACGGCTCCCAGCTCGGCTGGGCCACCGATGACGTCACGCCCTGACACCAGGCGCTGACGTCAACCGCCTCGACGTGCCGGCACCCACGGGTGCCGGCACGGGACTCACCTGACGGCCTCTGCCCCGAGGAGCATCTTCAGCTCGGCGAACAGGCCGGGGCTGCGGGTCACCGCCAGGGTCTCCGGCACCGCCAGCTGGGTGACACGAGGGCCGCCGTTGGCGACCGTCAGCGTCACGGGGACTGCCCCGGCGTGTTCGACGAGGACCCCCTTGAGGCGGCCGATCAGCTCTGGCGCGCACTGGCGTGGGTCGAGCCGCAGCTGGATGGGCGCACCGGTGGCCTCCGACAGGTCGGGCCGTGACACCCGGTCGGCGATGACCTGCATGGTGTCGCGGCCGTCGTCGAGCCGGCCCTGCACCACGAGGATCTCGTCCTCGACCAGCAGGTCGGCGTAGGTCTGGTAGCACGACGGGAAGAACATGACCTCGATGCCGCCGGCCAGGTCCTCGACGGTGCCGACGACGTAGGTCTCGCCCTTCTTGGTGAACTTCTTGGTGACCGACGTCAGCAGGCCGGCGATCGTCGCCTCGCTGCCGCCTTTGGCCTCCTGCAGCGACGGGATCGGGGCGGACGCCAGCTCGAACAGGGCACGTTCGAGCCCGAACAGCGGATGGTCGGAGACGTACAGGCCGAGCATCTCGCGTTCGGCGTTGAGCTTCTCCTTGCGGTCGTACTCCATCTCGGGGATGTCGACGGTCACGCTGTCGCCGGCGTCGTCGGACCCGCCGCCGAGCCCGCCGAAGAGGTCGTACTGCCCCTCCTCCTCCTTGCGCTTGATCGTGAGCGCGTTGTCGATGATCGGCTCGACGACCATCTGCAGGCCCTTGCGGGTGTGGCCGAGCGACTCGAACCCGCCCGCCTTGACCAACGACTCGATGGTGCGCTTGTTGAGCACGCCGATCGGCACCTTGTCGACGAAGTCGTGGAAGTCGGTGAACAGCCCCTTGCTGGTCCGTGCCCTGATGATCTCCGACACGACGGCCTCACCGACGTTGCGGACCGCCGACATCCCGAAGCGGATCTGCCGGGGACGGGTCCTGTTGCCGTCCTCGTCGACTCCGATGACCGGCGAGAAGTTGATCATCGAGTCGTTGATGTCGGGGACGAGGACCTCCACGCCCATGGTCCGGCAGCTGTGCAGCGCGGTGGGCAGCTTGTCCTTGTTGTTCTTCACGCTGGTCAGCAGCGCAGCCATGTACTCCACCGGGTAGTGGGCCTTCAGCCACGCGGTCTGGTACGTCACCATGCCGTAGGCAGCCGAGTGGGACTTGTTGAACGCGTAGGAGGCGAAGCCCTCGATCTGCGCCCACAGGTCGATGCCGAGCTTCTTGTCGTACCCCGAGGCGACCGTGCCGTCGACGAAGTCGCCCTTCAGGGCATCCATCTTGTCCTTCAGCTTCTTGCCGATGGCCTTCCGGATCATGTCGGCCTGGCCAAGCGTGAAGCCGGCGATCTTCTGCGCGATCTTCTGCACCTGCTCCTGGTAGATCAGCAGGCCGTAGGACTCCTCGAGGATCTCGGTGACGTCGGGGTGGATGTAGGTGACCTTCGCCAGGCCGTTCTTGCGGTTGGCGTACTCGGTGTGCAGGTTGGCGCTCATGGGCCCCGGCCGGTACAGCGCACCCAGCGCCGTGATGTCCTCGAAGCGGTCGGGCTTCATCAGCCGGCACAGCGCCTTGTAGCCCGAGGACTCCAGCTGGAAGACGCCGTCGGTGTCACCCGAGCTGATCAGGGCGTAGGTCTTCTCGTCGTCCAGCGGCAGGTGGTCGATGTCGACGGTCTCACCGGTCGTGGCCTCGATGTGCTCCAGCGCGTCGGAGATGATCGTGAGGTTGCGCAGCCCCAGGAAGTCCATCTTGAGCAGGCCGAGGTCCTCGACCTGGCGGCCGTCGTACTGGGTGACGACTTCGCCGTTGCCGTCGACCTGCAGCGTCGGGACGATGTCGGTGATCGGCTCGTCGGCGATCACCACACCGGCGGCGTGGATGGAATGCTGTCGCCGCAGGCCCTCGAGGCCCTTGGCCAGCGCGATGACCTTGCGGCCATCGGGGTCCTTGGTCGCGGCGTCCTTCAGCTCGCCGGACTGCTCCAGCGCATCGTCGAGCGGCGCCTCCTTGCCCTGGACCGCCGGCGGGAACATCTTGCAGAGCCGGTCGCCGAAGGAGTACGGCAGCCCGAGCACCCGCGTGGCGTCCTTGATGGCCTGCTTCGCCTTGATGGTCTGGAATGTCACGATCTGGGCGACGTGGTCCTGGCCGTACTTGTCGGCGGTGTAGCGGATCATCTCCACGCGCCTGCGCTCGTCGAAGTCCATGTCGATGTCGGGCATGGAGATGCGCTCGGGGTTGAGGAAGCGTTCGAACAGCAGGCCGTGGTGGATGGGGTCGAGGTCGGTGATGCCCGTGACGTAGGACACCGCGCAGCCTGCGGCCGACCCACGACCCGGACCGACACGGATGCCCACGTTGCGGGCGTGCTCGATCATGTCGGCGACGATCAGGAAGTACGCGGAGAAGCCCATCTGCTCGATGACGCCGAGCTCGTACTCCAGCCGCTGGCGGACCTCGTCGCGCAGGCCGTCGTAGGAGGTGGAGTTGTCCTCGGCCCCGTAGCGGCGGACGGCACCGACACGCACCTTCTCGCGCAGCAGGCTCTTCTCGTCGTGCCCGGGCGGGCACGGGAACTTGGGCAGGTGCATGGTGTCGAAGTCGAACTCGACGTTGCACCGCTCGGCGATCAGCAGCGTGTTCTTCCACGTCTCGGGGTGGTCGGGGAACAGCGACTGCATCTGCTCGGCCGGCTTGACGTAGAACTGGTCGTTGTGGAACTTGAAGCGGTCGGTGTCGGCCTTCAGTGACTGCGTCTGGACGCACAGCAATGCGTCGTGGGCGTCGTAGTCGGCCTGCTCGGTGTAGTGGCTGTCGTTGGTGACGACCAGCCCGATGTCGAGCTTGCCGGCCAGGTCGATCAGGTGCCCGTTGGTGGCGTGCTGCTCGGGGATGTCGTGGTCCTGCAGCTCCACGAAGTAGCGGTCGCCGAAGACCTCCCTGTACCAGCCCATGGTGTCGCGGGCGTCGTCGCGCTTGTCGGCCAGCAGCTTCTGGTTGACCTCGCCACCGAGGCAGCCGGAGAGGACGATCAGGCCCTCGCTGTGCTCCTCCAGCAGCTCGCGGTCGACGCGGGGCTTGTACCAGTACCCCTCGGTGTAGGCGCGGGAGGACAGCTTCATCAGGTTGCGGTAGCCGACCTGGTTCTCCGCGATGACCGTCAGGTGGTAGTAGCGCTTGCCCTCCAGCGTCAGCTCGGTGGTGTTGTGCCGCGGCCCGGGGGCGAGGTACAGCTCGCAGCCGATGAGCGGGTTGACCCCGTGCTTCCTGCCGGCCCGGTGGAAGTCGATGGCGCCGAACATGACGCCGTGGTCGGTCATCGCGCAGGCCGTCATGCCCATCTGGGCGACCTTCTCCATCAGCTGGTTGACCCGGCTGGCGCCGTCGAGCATCGAGTACTCGGTGTGGACGTGGAGATGTGCGAAGTCGCCCATGTGCGCAAAGACCTTCCCGCGGGTGGGTGCCCCCTCGAACGGCGCGACGAGGGTCCGCGAATTACACGGATGGAGTTCGTGGGGGAAGCGCTTCGGACGGTACCCGTCCGGGCCGGGGCGGACAAGGGCGAACCCGTCCCCCGGTCGGGGGTCAGCGGGAGGCGGTCTCCAGGGGCCGATCCGCGGGTGCGGAGACGGCCAGCGCGCGGGTCAGGTCGTGCCACAGGTCGTCGGGGTGCTCGATGCCGACCGACAGCCGCAGCAGGTCATCGCCGATGCCGTGGGCGTCCCGTGCACCGGCGTCGACGACGCGGTGGGTCAGGCCTGCCGGGTGCTGGATCAGGGTGTCGACCGACCCCAGGCTGACCGCGGGGGTGATCAGGTCGACCGCAGCGACGATGCGGGCGGCGCGCGCGTAGCCACCGCGGACGCGGAACGCGATCATCTGCCCGGGGCCGGCCATCTGCCTCGGCACGAGGTCGAGGGGGTCCTGTCCCGGCAGCGAGGGGTGGCGGACGTCGATGACGTCGGGGTGCAGTGCAAGGCGCTGGGCCAGGGTGCAGGCGCCGTCCTGGGCGGCGTTGACGCGCAGCGCCAGCGTCGGGAGGCCGCGGTGCAGCAGCCAGGCAGCCTGCGGGTCCAGCAGCGCACCGGTGAGGATTCGCACCTGGCGCAGGGGCTGGGCGAGCGACTCGCTGCAGGCCACCACTCCCCCGGTCACGTCACCGTGCCCACCGAGGGCCTTGGTGGCGGAGTGGATGGCGTAGGCGGCGCCGTGGTCGAGCGGGTTCTGCAGGATCGGCGTGGCGAAGGTGTTGTCCACGGCGACGGGGACCCCTGCGGCCTGCGCGACGACACGGGCGATGTCGACCGTCGCGAGGGTCGGGTTGGCCGGCGTCTCCAGCAGCACGAGGCCGGTGTCGGGTCGGATGGCCTCGGCGACCTCGTCGGGCCGTGCCCAGGTCACGCTGCCGCCGAGCAACCCGGTGGCCAGCAGGTGGTCGGTGCCCCCGTAGATCGGACGGACGGCGACCACATGGTCCCCGCCCCGCAGGCGCGCAGCCATGACGGTCGCGGTGATCGCGGCCATGCCGGAGGAGAAGGCGACGGCTGCCTCGGCGTGTTCGAGCCCGGCGATGGCGTCCTCCCACCGGGCGACCGTGGGGTTGTGCAGCCGCTGGTACACGGGGTTGTCGGCGATGCGGGCACCCCCGGCGAGCTGGTCGAGCGACTCGGTTCCCCCGTCGAGGCTGGTCAGGGGGTAGGTGGTGCTGCGGTCCAGCGGCGGGGTGTGCACCCCGAGGGACCGCAGCTGCTCGCGACCGGCGTGCACCGTGCGGGTGAGGACGTGCGTGGCGGCATCGGGTTCGACGTGGCTCATGTATTCCATGATCCTGTGCGATACCGGTACCTGTCCATCGAATAGTTCACGGTATCGTCCTCTCATGCGCGAACTGGATCGAACGGACTTCGACCTGCTGGCCCTTCTGCAGAACGATGCACGGACCCCCAACAAGGAGCTGGCCCGGCGGGTCGGCCTGGCCCCCTCCACGTGCCTGGGGCGGGTACGACACCTGGAGGAGCGCGGCGCCTTCGAGGGATTCCACGCGCGGGTCGACCCGCACGTCCTCGGCGTGGGGCTGCAGGCCCTGGTCGGGGTCAGGCTGACCAAGCACACCCGCGACGTCGTGGAGGCCTTCCAGCAGCACGCCGTCTCCCTCCGGGAGGTCGTCGGGGTCTGGCACGTCTCCGGTGCCCGGGACTTCCTGGTGCACGTCGTGCTGCGCGACGCCGACCACCTGCGGGACTTCGCGATGGACGCCTTCACGTCGTGGGCCCACATCGACAGCATCGAGACGTCGATGGTCTTCAGCCACACCCACCGCACGGCCTGGCCCAACCTCAACGAGTCCTGATCTCCCACGGGTGGCCGTCGGTTGCCGGCGTCCGGGGTCGGGTACCCGTCGGGACGACCACGATCCCCGACCGAACGAACAGGAGCGCCAGATGGACGATCACCTCGATCCCGAACGACCGGCGGACGAGGGCGTCGACGCGACGTATCCCGACGCCGACCAGCAGGAGGGTGTGCACCTCCTGGCCAACCAGGCCGCCGACCGCCTGGCCGACGCGGGGTTCACCCGCGAGCAGGTGTTCGAATGGGCCGCGGCCTACGTCGAGCGAGAGGGCACCGGCACCGTCGACGGCCTCATCGCCTTCATCCGCCAGAAGGAGGCCAACGACACCTGACGCCGGTTCGCAGCGCCGTGGCCTCGAACCGGGCGCAGGGACGCGCCCCGGGACCGACGAGCGACTCGTGCCACCATTCGGCTCGTGTCCAGCCACGAGATCACCGGCCTCGGCCGGCCGCTGACCCTCGAGATCGACCGGATCAAGGGGTCGCGGTTCATCGGCGACGCCGCACCCGCCGGCGACGACGACGCCGCGCTGGCGTTCGTGGCGGCGATCCGCGAACGCGAGCCGTCGGCCACCCATCACTGCTGGGCGTTCAGGCTTGCCGACGGACGCGAGCGGTCCAGTGACGACGGGGAGCCGGGTGGGACGGCCGGCGCCCCGATCCTGCGCCGCATCGGTGGTGCGGACCTGTCCGACGTCGTGGTCGTCGTCACCCGCTACTACGGGGGCACCAAGCTCGGCACCGGCGGCCTGGTGCGCGCCTACGGCGGCTGCGCGGGTGCGGTCCTCGACGCCGCCGAACGGGTGGTGCGTCCACGCGTGGTGGTGTTCGCCGTGGACCACCCCTACGACCTCTCCGGCCCGATCGAGGGGGTGCTGGCCGCCCACGACGCCACCGTGCTGGACGCCGACTACGGGGCGGCCGTCAGCCTGCGGGTCCAGCTGCCGCTGGCGCTGGCCGAGGGGTTCCCCGCCGCCCTCCAGGAGGCCACGGCAGGACGGGTCGAGGCACGCCCGGCCGGGTGAGTGTCGTTCGGTGGGATCGGGGGTCGGTCCACCAGGGGCATGCCCCCCCGGCGGAATCGTGCGCGTCCTGAGGCAAGATGGGAGGCCGACCGGCGGGTGAGGACCGCTGGCCCGCCCTGCATGCCCCCGACTCCTGGATGTTCCGTTGCGCCTGCGATCGTTCCTGACCCTGCTCCTGCTCGTGTCGCTCCTTGCCGCCTGCGGTGGCGACGACCCCGAGGTTGAGGCCACCGGGACCCCCGTCGCCGAGGTCACCACCACGGCACCCGAGCCGACGGAGACGCCGACCGTGAAGCCGACACCCGAGCCGACGGAGGAACCCGGCCCCGTCGCGCCCCTGACCGGTGAGGCGATCACCGACGAGACGTTGTTCGAGCTGCCGGTCGTGGCGGTCAAGATCGACAACGACATCGACGCCCGCCCCCAGGTGGGCCTGGACGCCGCCGACGTCGTCATCGTCGAGCCGATCGAGGGCCTGACGCGCCTCGTGGCGATCCTCCACTCCGACGGCAGCGGCGAGGTCGGACCGGTCCGCAGCGGCCGACGGGTCGACCCGCAGCTGTTCGGGGCGTTCCAGCCGATCTTCGCCTTCTCCGGCGCCGCCGGCCCCAACTACCCGGCGATCGACGGCGGGTTCCCCAACACCGTGGTTAACGACCGCAACCAGGCCGGCTGGCGCCGCGAGGGCACCCGCTCGGCGCCGCACAACCTGTTCATCCCGCTGGAGACCATCCGGGAGCGGTTCCCCGACGCCGCGGGACCCGGCGCCACGCCCGTCTTCGCCTTCGACGAGACCGCGCCTGCGGGCGGCACGGAAACCGACGGGTTCACCGTCGACTACGGCCGGTTCCGTACCCTGAGCGGCTGGACCTGGACCGACGAGGGCTGGGTCCGTTCCCAGGACGGCACGCCGCACCGCTCGGGCGAGCCCGACCGCACCGTCGAGGGCGACCCGATCGTGGCCGACAACGTGGTCGTGCTGACCGTCGAGACCACCGGCAGCCAGGCCGAACCGGTTGTCGTCCTGGGCGAGGGCCCGGCCCGCATCCACCGCGACGGGCAGGTCTTCGAGGGCACCTGGTCCAAGCCCACGGCCGAGGACCAGTACCGCTTCCTCGCCGCCGACGGCACCGAGCTGCCGCTCGCACCCGGGACGACCTGGCTGGAGATCCATCCCGCCAGCGGTACCTACGTCCCGGGCGCGCCCGTCGTCGAGGGCGGCCCGACCGAGGGCTAGCGTCCGGGGTCGGGGGCCCCGTCTGCCGGGGTCCCCGGGCCGGCGCGTCCCGGTCCTCAGTCGAGGACGGAGAACGTGACCCCCGCGTTGGCCGGGAGCCGTCGCAGGAGGCTGTCGCCCAGCGCCGCACCGGGCGTCCAGTGGCCACCGCCGACCGTCGCCTCGCCGGCGGCCAGCGCCAGGGCGGTCTCGCCCAGCATCCGCGACGTGGCGCCGTACCCCGGGTCACGGTCACCCAGCACACGGGTCCGCAGCGTCCGGTCGGTACCCGCGGGCCCCTCGGCCACGAAGCGCACGTCGAAGAACCCCTTCTCCTGTGCGGCCGGCGACGGTCCCGTACCGGGATCGGGCAGGACCCGCTCCAGGAGCTTGCGGGTCGGCGCCGCTGCGGACAGCAGGCCGCCGACGACGCCGCCCACGGACATGCCGACGCCGATCCCGGCCGCCGTCAGCGCCCCGACGGGCCCGCTGCCGGTCACCATCGCCTCGTCGTAGCGGAAGTCCCGGCCCCAGGGGTGGCCGAGCAGGGCGTGGGTGCGACGGACCACGCGCGTGTTGACCGGTGACATCGGGAACGGCCCCGACCAGCGGCCGGTGTCCTCGTCGCGCTGCGGCAGCATTCGCTCGAGCCCGTCGGGTCCCGTCCGCTCCCCCGCCGGGTTCAGCCCGTAGGGGTCGCGCAGCAGCGCCCTGGTGTCGGCGTCGGTGACGGCCTCGCCGAGGATGTTGACCATGCTGGCGATGGTCCCGCCGCTGGCGCTGCCACGCATGGCCTTCAGCCGTCCGTGCACGGCCGTGGCGGGCGCCCCGTGCCGGTCGACCATGACCTGCTGGGTGAACACGACGCCGAGGTCGAAGGGGATGGAGTCGAACCCGCATGCATGGAGGATGCGCGCCCCCGACGCCTCCGCCTCGGACTGGTGGGCGTCGATCATGCGGCGCATCCACTGCAGCTCGCCGGTGAGGTCGCAGTAGTCGGTGCCCTCCGCGGCACACGCGGCGACCAGCGCCGATCCGTGCACGGCGTAGGGTCCGACGGTGCTGCACACGACGCGGGTGTCGGCCGCCAGCGTCCGCATGGCCGCGTCGTCGTGGGCGTCGGCGACGACGACGCGCAGGTCGGGCAGGCCGAGGTCGCCGGCAACCCCTTCGAGGGCATCGCGGCGACGTCCGCCGATGGCCCACCGCAGGTCGGCGGGGGCATGGTCACGGACGTGGGCGGCGACGAGGCGGCCGGTGAACCCGGTGGCGCCCCACAGGACGAGGTCGTACGAACGGTCGGACACGGTGTCTCGCTCTCGGGTCGGGAGGCCACTAGGCTATCGACCGCACCATCCCGGGATCGCGCCCCCTGCCCCCGTCGTCGCCGCGTCGGCCCGGCGCCCCCACCCGCCGCTGGACGGTGCGTCGCCGAGGAGAAGGTCAGCTGCACGCCAGGAGCCCGTTCGTGGGGCGTCGACGCGAGGTCGACGCCCTGACTGCCCGTGCCCTCCGCGGGCTGGACGGCGAGGCCGGTGTCCTCGTCGTGGCCGGTCCGCCGGGGATCGGCAAGTCGGCGCTGGTCGATGTCGTGCTGTCCGGCCTGCGTGATCACGACCCGGTCGAGGTGCGCCATGCCCATCCCGACGTGCCCGGCCGGGGGCTGTCGGCGCTCCGCAACCTGATCCCCCCGGCGGTGGTCCCTCCCGCCCCGCACATCGTCGTGCTGGAGGACCTCGAACGGCTGCCGTTGCCGGCACTGCTGGCCCTGCCCGACGTCGTCGAATCGGTGCGGGCGGATCAGCTGCTGGTCATCGCCCAGCTGTGCACTTCAGACGCCACGCCGACCGTCGTGCACGAGATGCTGGAGGACCCGCGGCTGGAGGTCACGCGCCTGCCGCCGTTGTCGCCCCACCACGTGGACGAGCTGGTCGCCAGCGCAGGGCTCGGGACACCCGGCAGCCGGGTCAGCCGTGCCGTGCAGCGGGCCACCGACGGCAACCCGGGCCTGGTGCGGGCGCTTGTCGACACGCTGGTCGAGGAGGGCGCCGCCAGCTGACCGGCCGGACCGTCGGGTTGGGCGGTCGGTGCGTCAGCTGGACCCGGACGCCCGGAGGCGGGCGTGCTCCAGGTCATCGGGCAGGGGTTCGGTCACGTCGACGGCCTCGCCGGTGATCGGGTGGACGAACGACAGCCGCTTGGCGTGAAGGGCCTGGCGTTCCAGGCGCAGCCGTCGGCTGAGGAGGGTGTTGGCCGCGTAGGCGATGTCGCCGGCGACCGGCCGACCCACCGCGCGCATGTGGACGCGCACCTGATGCGTGCGTCCGGTCTCGAGGGTCACCTCGAGCTCGGTGGTGTCGGTCACGGGGTGATGGGTCTCGACCCGGTAGTGGGTCACCGCGTCACGGCCGCCGTCACCCGTGGTGAAGGTCGTGCGGTTGCGGGGTGACCGCACGATCGGCGCATCGATGGTGGCCTCGGGCGGGTCGGGCAGGCCCTCGACCAGCGCCCAGTAGGCACGGTCGACGTCGTGGACTCGGAACATGGCCTTCAGCCCGGCCATGGCCTCGGCGGTCCTTGCGACGACCAGCAGGCCGCTCGTGCCGCGGTCGAGCCGGTGCACGATGCCCGGTCGCTCGGGATCCTCGCCAGGCGCGAGCACCATGCCCTGGGCGAGCAACGCGTCGACGAGGGTGGGTCCGCGGACACCGGCTCCTGCGTGCACCACCAGGTCCGCAGGTTTGGCGACGACCGCGAGGTGGTCGTCCTCCCAGCGGATCGGGACCTCGGGCGGCGGTGCGACGACCACGGGGGCGGGGGTGCCGACGGCGATCGTCTGCCCCTCCTCGGGCTTCATGGACTTGTTCGCCGCCTCGCCGTCCACGGTCACGAGGTCGGCGTCGATCAGGCGCTGGACGTGGGCTCGGGACTCGCCGAGCAGCGCGGCCAGCACCTTGTCCAAGCGTTGGCCCGCGTGTCCGGGGCCGACGACGCGGATGGTCGTGTCGTCCGCCACCGGGTCAGGCATCGTCGCCGGGCGGCACCTGCACGGGGCGCTCGGCGTCGTCGGACCGGTCGGTGCGGGCCTGCTCGGTGCGGGCCTGCTCGGTG